>CAZAFS010000256.1:0-5278 GCA_964484165.1 uncultured Opitutaceae bacterium
GCGAAGGAGATGAAGAACGCCGCGAAGATCCAGCCCTGGAACAGCGGGCTGTACGGCCGCCCCATGAGGTCGGGAATCGCAAACGTGCCGGCCGACAGGCGCAGGGCGATGAGCGCCACCAGCAGGAAGATCGAGCCCGACATCGTGTAGATGAAAAACTTGAGCGAGGCGTAGATGCGCCGCGGGCCGCCCCACACGCCGATCAGCAGCGCCATGGGAATGAGCATCGCCTCCCAGAAGACGAAGAAGAGGATCGAATCGAGCGCGCAGAAGACGCCGACCATGGCGGTCTCCATCAGCAGCAGGCAGATCATGAACTCGCGGACCCGCGTCTGGATGTAGGTCCAGGAGGCGAGCACGCACAGCGGCGCGACGAGCGTGGTGAGCAGGACGAGCAGAAGGCTGATGCCGTCGACGCCCACCGTGTAGTTGATCTGCAGCCAGGGAATCCACGCGGTGTGCTCGACGAACTGGAAGTCGGCGGTGCCGGGATGGAAGCCCGTCCACAGCCGCAGCGACAGCAGCGCCACCGCCGTGGTCGTGAGCAGCGTCCACCAGCGCAGCCCGCGCGCGCTGCGGATCAGGGCCGCGGCCACGGCGGCGAGCAGCGGGGCGAAGATCAGCACGCTGAGGAGCGGGAAACCGGCGGTGGTGGCGGGGAGCGTCATGGCACGAGGCCGCGAGAAAGTGTTGTAGGGCTGCCGCTCGCCGGCAGGCCGGGACCATGGCGATGCCTGTAGGGCGGGGTCGCCCTCCTTCGCCAAGGCTTCGGAGCGCGGGCCGGACCCCGCCGACCGACGAGAGAAAATCCACACGCCCAAGAGGCGGCATTCGGCGATGCCGCCCTACAACCCGGCGCGGTCCGCGCGATCCACGGCAGTGACGATTGGGGGCGCATGGGTTTAGTAGAGGAACAGGAACGCGAGCAGGGCGACCGCCCCGATGGCGAAGGCGAGGGTGAGATTCTCCTGCAGCGCGCCGCGCTGGGCGAAGCGCAGCCGGCCGCCGAGGCGCCGGACGGACGACGCGAAGCCGTCGACGGCGCCGTCGATCACGCGGTTGTCGAAGAGTCCGACCGCCCCGGCCGACTTCATCAGCGGGACGAGGCCGCCGACGCGGTAGACTTCGCCCACGCCGGTGTCCGCGGTCTGCACGGGCCGGCGGGCCAGCCAGAGGAAGGCGCGGCCGCCCAGGCGGTAGAACCAGTCGAGGTCGAGGTTGGTGCCGCGGTGCGGCTCGATCTGGCGCAGCTTGACCAGCAGGAAGAAGCCGAGGGCGGTGAAGAGCAGGATCTGGAGGGTCTCGGAGACGTGGTAGGCGGTGTACGGATGGTAGGCCAGCGCCGCCGCCGGGAACGGCAGCATGCGGTAGAGGTACGGCGTGTAGACGCCGATGAAGACGCACAGCAGGGCGGTGAAGCCCATCGCGGCCCGCATGTTCCACGGCGGATCCTGCGCGCGGTCCCACGTGGCCGGCTGACACTTGTTTTTTCCGAACCAGACGAAATAGGGGACCTTGAGGCCGTTGCAGTAGAACGTGCCGATGGCGGCGAGGTTGAGCAGGAAGGCGGCCCAGAGCAGGTGCTGGTCGAAGCCGGCCTGGACGATCATGGATTTGCTGACGAAGCCGCTGAAGAGCGGGAAGGCCGAGATCGAGAGGCCGCCGATCAGCGTGAAGAGGAACGTCCACGGCATTTTCTTGTAGAGCCCGCCGAGCTCCGACATGCGCGTCTCGCCGGTCATCTTCAGCACCGTGCCGCCGCCCATGAAGAGCAGGCCCTTGTAGAGAATGTGGGCGAAGGCATGGGCGCAGGCGCCGTTGATCGCCAGCTCCGTGCCGATGCCGACGCCGGCCACCATGTAGCCGACCTGGCTGACGATGTGGTAGGCGAAGAGGCGGCGCACGTCGTTTTCGATGATGGCGTAGATGACGCCGTACAGGGCCATGATCACGCCGAGCACCACGAGCAGCTCCATGCCGGCGAAACCGCGGCACAGGGCGTAGACCGCGGTCTTGGTGGTAAAGGCGCTGAGAAAGACGGAGCCGTTGAAGGTGCCCTCGGGGTAGGCGTCGGGCAGCCACGCGTGCAGCGGCGGCACCGCGGCGTTGAGCAGGAAGCCGATCAGGATGAGGTAGCCGGCCGCCGTGGGGTGATGGACGTCGAAGGCGATGAACGCCGTGCTGCCGGTCGCCTTCACGTGCAGGATGATGCCGGCCAGCAGCGACAGCCCGCCCGCGACGTGCACGAGCAGGTAGCGGAAGCCGGCGGCGGTGGACTCCGGCCGGCGGCGGAACCAGATGAGAAAGACGGACGAGAACGCCATCACCTCCCAGAACAGGAAGAGCGTGAACAGGTCGCCGGCGAAAATGGCGCCGAGCGAGCCGGCCACGTAGATCCACGCGGCGATGTGCTGGGCGTCCTCCTCCACCTGCAGGCTGAAGAGCGTCCCGATGATGCACATCAGGCTCATGATGTGGGCGAACACCAGGCTCAGCGCGTCGACCCGCCCGAAGGTCAGCGTCCACTGCAGGAACCGGACGTGGGCGAATTCGCCGCGGGCCATCGTGAGCACGGCGCCGTACGCCAGGATCGGGACCAGCAGGAGGAAGGTCTTCTTCAGGCGCGCCGGCACCAGCGGCAGCACGAAGCCGCCGACCAGCAGGACCAGCGCGGGATGAATCCAGGGATTACTCATCGTAGTAATCCTCCCGCTTGGTGACGCCGGCGCGGCCGAAGCTCTTGGCGAAGATCACCAGCGCCAGGCAGCCGAGCAGGCCGAACACCGCCCAGAAGGCGGGCAGGTGCTCCGCCGCGGTGTGGGCGTGCTCCTTGTCGACCACGGCGGGGATGGCATCGAGGGCGAGCAGCCCGGCCAGCGCCAGCAGGCTCACCCGCACCACCGTCGGCAGGCGGTCGCGCAGAAAATCGATGAGGCGCAGGAGGATCATGGGAGGACGGCTTGGGCGAAATGCATGAAGACGTCGGGGAAGATGCCGATCAGCACGGAGACGGCGGCCGTGAGGCAGAGCGGGATCAGCATGGCCAGCGGCGCCTCCCGGTAGAGGTGCCCGGCGTCGGTCGCGGGCGCCGGGCTGAAGAAGGCGTGGTAGACCACCGGCGCGAAGTAGGCGGCATTGAGGAGCGCGCTGACCACCAGCACCAGGAGCAGGCCGAGGGAGCCGGCGTCGAGGGCGCCGACGAGCAGGTACAGTTTGGAGATGAAGCCGCCGACGGGCGGCACGCCGATCATGCTCAGCGCGGCCAGGCCGAAGGCGCCAAAGGTGAACGGCATGGCCCGGCCCAGCCCGCTCATCTCGGAGATCTTCTTCTTGTGCGTGACCACGTAGATCGCGCCGGCGCAGAAGAACAGCGTGATCTTGGCGAAGGCGTGCGCGGCGATGTGAAACAGGCCGCCGGCGACGCCGATCGGCGTCAGCAGCGCGACGCCGAGGATGACGTACGAGAGCTGGCTGACGGTGGAGTAGGCGAGCCGCGCCTTCAGGTCGTCCTTGCTCAACGCGATGATCGAGCCGACCAGGATCGTGATGGAGACGAACCAGGCGGTGGGCAGGCCGAGGTTGAGGCGCTGCATCAGGTCCACCCCGAACACGTAGAGCATCACGCGCACGGTGCAGAACACGCCGGCCTTCACCACCGCGACCGCATGGAGCAGCGCGCTCACCGGCGTCGGCGCGACCATCGCGCTGGGCAGCCAGTTGTGCAGCGGCATGACGGCGTTCTTGGCGAAGCCCAGCAGGCAGCAGACATACAGGGCGACGATGACGCCGTGGTGCACGCCCGCCGGCAGGATGCCGGTGATGGCGTTGGGCGCGAAATCGAGCGTGCCGGACAGCACGTAGATCAACACCATCGCCGGCAGGACCAGCCCTTCGGCAGCGGTGGTCAGATACGTCAGGTACTTCTTCCCGCTTTCATAGCCCTCCTCGTCCTGGTGGTGGGCGACGAGCGGGTAGGTGGTGATGCTGACGATTTCGTAAAAGAGGTAGAGGGTGAGGAGATTGTCGGCGAAGGCGCAGCCGATGGCGCCGAAGATGGCGAGGGCGAAGCAGGTGTTGAAGCGGGTCTGGGCGTGCTCCCCGAGGCTGCGCATGTAGCCCGCGGAGTAGAACACCGTCAGCACCCAGAGGGCGGAGGCGGCCACGGCGAAGATCATCGACAGCGCGTCGGCGCGCAGCGCCACGCTCAGCCCGGGCAGCAGCGCGAACACGGTGAAATGCAGGGTGTGGCCGGCGCGCACGCAGGGGACCAGCGACACCACGACGAGGAACAACGTGACGGCCGCCAGCAGCGAGCAGGCCTCGCGCAGGTTCGGCTTCCGGCCCGCCGCCATGACGAGACCGGCGCCGAGGAGCGGGGCGAGGATGGCGACGAGCAGCCGGAAATCCTGGATCGGAGGCATCGCGTCAGCCCTTCAACTCGGACAGCTCCTTCGAATGGATGGAGTGGTAATTCCGGTAGACCGCGATGATGATGCTCAGCGCGATCGCGACCTCGGCCGCGGCAAGGCCCATGACGAACAGGACGAAGATCTGGCCGACGGACGGATCCGGCGCCACGAAGCGGTTCAGCGCCATGAAATTCAGGGAGGCGGCCGAAAAGATCAGCTCGCCCGAGATGAGCATGCCGATGAGCGTGCGGCGCCGGATCAGGCCGTAGACGCCGGCGGCGAACAGAAAGGCCGCCATCACGAGGTAGGCGGCGGGCCGGTCGTAGAGGGCGATGTTCATGCCGGCCCCCTTCCGCCGCGGGCGATGACCAGCGCGCCGAGGATGGCGACGAGCAGCACGAGCGAGATCAGCTCGAACGGCAAACTGTAGGTGGTGAGCAGGGCGACACCGATGGCCTTGACCGAGGCGTCGGCGGCGGGCCCGGCCGGCGCCGGCCAGGGGCCGCCCAGGCTCAGGCGCGCCACGCCCCAGAAGATGGCCGCGCTGACCAGCAGGGCGAGGCCGCCCCACCAGAGCTCATGCCGGCGCGCCTCCGTCGGCGCGGGCTCGTCCGGTTCGGAGAGCATGACACCGAAGATGATGGTCACGCAGACGGCGCCGACGTAGATCAGGATTTCCATCAGGGCGAGGAACGGGCTGTGCAGGAAATAATAAAGCCCGGCCAGGCCGATGGAGCACAGCGCCAGGCCGACCACGCTGCGGATGATGCGCGTGCTGAGCACCGCGAGCAGCGCCCCGCCCGCGGCCACGAGCAGGAAAACGCCGAAGATGCCGGCCATCAGCCAGGCGGAGCCGGGGATCATGGCCG
>CAZAFS010000257.1:0-5275 GCA_964484165.1 uncultured Opitutaceae bacterium
TTTTCGGCAGCGCCCCGTCGGCGTAGGCGGCCGACTCCATTTTCAGGAAGGCCTCGTAGACCTTCGATTTCATCTCCCGCAGTCGTTGATGGGCGTGGGCCCGTTGCTGTTTGATCTGTTCGATTCGGTTCATGGGTCAGAGGGAAAACCAGTAGCTGAATTTGACCAGGAAGGTGTTGTCGGGGTGCGCCTGAAAAAGGCGGCGGTAATCCGACGGGGCGGAGAAATCACGGAAAAGATCCGCGTTGGCGCGATTCTGGGTCCACACCACGTAAAGGGTCGATCCCGCCCGGTATTCCCAGCGCAGCACGAAATTCGACCTCAGCTCGCGCCGGCTGAAATCGGGATTGGCAAAGGAAAAGGTCCCGCCCGGGTCGTCGACCAGCCAGCGGTTGCCGGCGGCGTCGGGCGTGGCGAGCGCGTCGAGCCGGCGGAAACGGTCCCGATAATCGGCAGCCCGGGGGTCGGTCACCAGCTTGAATTGGGAGAAACGGCCGGTGGAGGCGAACGGACTGCCGTAATAGGAGAGCGAGAGTTCGGGCGTCAGGTTGACGTCGAGGCGCAGGGTCGTGGCCAGGGTCTGTTGATCCATCCGCCCCATGACGTAGCGGCTGGCGCCGGCGGCGGCGGCGGTGTCGACGTACTGCAGATCCTCGATGTCCCGGGTGTAGGTGACGCTGGTCGCCACGTTGACGATGTTGTGCAGCCGGGCCGAAAAGGTGGGAATGATCTCCGTGTAGTGGGACCCGCTGTCGACCGAGAGCGCCCGTCCGACATCCAGTTTGAATTGCCAGTTCTTCGAGCTGTCAGTCTGAACGCCGACCCACAGGCTCGCGCCGGCGGGCAGGCGCAAAGCCGGTCCGCCGCGGAGCACCCGTGGGTCCAGCGACTCGGTGTCGTATTCGAGGGTGGCCCAGGCGGACCAGTTGTTCATCCCGGTGATGACGCCTTGGAGTTCCGTCTCGTGCGCCAGGGCCGTGCCGCCGAAGTCGAACTTGTTCGTCTGTTCAAGAAAGACGTTGTAGCGCCGGCGGCGGCCGGCGGGCTGGGTGTCGACGTATTCCAGCTTGCAGACCTGGTTGATCACGTCGGCGGCCCGCAGATAGCCGACATCGTTCAACTCGAATCCCGGCGACCGCCAGTCGACGGCGGCGTGGTACCGCCAGCGCCCGCCGCTGCTCTTGCCGATGTCGACCTTCCCGCCCGTGCCGTCCAGATGCCGCGCCCCGGCGTCGACGCCGAGATGGGTGGCGTCGGGCCGCTGAAAGTTGTGGACGGGATTCTCCTGCAGGCCCTGGATGGCGGCGGGCGGGCCCTCGACCCGGCTGGCGAGCGCCCGCAGGTCGAGATAATAGGCACGGTCGCGCCAGTAGTGCAACAGGTCCAGACCGGCCGCATAGGCGTTCCGGGTCAGGAAGTCGGGGGCGTCCGCGGTGAGATTGCGCCGCGTGGCGGTGACGATACCGCCCACCACGGTGTTCCCCTTGTTGAAGTCCTGCTGGACGCGGGCGACATAGTAGTTCGTCATTGGCTCGACGGTCTGCCGGCGCTCGATTCCGTTTTCGGTGAGGCGGGCCTCTTCGCGATCGGTGAGACTGTGGAGCACGCCGACCGACAGGCCACCGGGTGTCTTGCCGGTCACCTTCACGGCGCTGAGGATGCGGGTGCCGGCCGGGACGTCTTTGAATCCGCTCGTCGGCGGATCGAATCCCGGGGCGTGCCCGATGCGGCGCGAATAGAAGACGATGTCGTCGTCGATCCCGTCATCGAAGATGTTCTTCCCCTCCAGAAAGAATGGCCGCTTTTCGGCAAAAAAGGTTTCGTAAGTGGTCAGGTTGACCTCCGAGGGATCGGCCTCCACCTGGCCGAAGTCGGGATTCACCGTCAGATCCATCGTGAAATTGCTCGCCAGGCCGACCTTGGCGTCGAGGCCCGCCTCCCAGTCGGTGTCCGCGCCGCGCCGGTAGGGGTTGCCGGCCTCGCGGGCGGACGTCGCATACTTGGCCAGGCCATACGGCAGCAGTTCGATCCGGCGCGCCCGTGGCAGATTGCGGATGCCGTGCAGCTCGCCGAAGGAGTAGACGAAGCCGGGGCTGTCCATCGGCAGCAGCTGCCAGTCGCTTTCCTCCTGCAGCCGGTTGATCCAGCGCCAGCTATGGAGCCCCCAGACTTG
The DNA here is from genome assembly GCA_964484165.1 of uncultured Opitutaceae bacterium. Classification (GTDB taxonomy): domain Bacteria; phylum Verrucomicrobiota; class Verrucomicrobiia; order Opitutales; family Opitutaceae; genus Fen-1467. The sequence goes on from CAZAFS010000257.1 coordinate 2,174, forward strand.
CTCCGGCTGGTTGCTGTAGCGCAGCTGGCTGAGCGGAATCCGAAACTCGGCTGTCCAGGCATCGGGCTCCATCCCGACTTTGCCGTCCCATACCGCGTTCCAGCTGGTGTCCCAGCTGTCGTTCTTGAGCACGAGGTCGATTTTGGAGCCGCCCGAGGTGAGGTCGAATTCGAAGCCGGTGCGCTTGTCGAAGTAGCTGTCGAAGTTCACGCCGACGACGTCGCCGATGAGTTCGTCGCGCTTGCCCCGCAGGCGCGGTTGCTTCGCCAGCTCGGTGTCGTAGGCCCGCATCGCCACGTAGATGAACTTGTCGTCGTAGAGGATCTTGAGCTGGGTGGACTGCGAACCGGGCCGGCCCTCGTGCGGCTCGCGCTGGGTGAAGTCGCCGGTCCACTCCCCCTGGCTCCAGCAGGCGTCATCGAGTTTGCCGTCAATCCGGGGCGGGGCGCCTTCCAGCCGGGTGGCATGGTAGACCCGCTTGGGAATCCGGGCGCCGGCGGCGGGCGCGCTCGGTCCGGCGGGCGCGGATGCGTCGCCCGCCGCCAGCCCGGCCAGCGGCAAGGCCGCCAGCAGCAGGGCGGCAACGAGAGGCAGGGAAGCGGGAAGACGCATGGAGAAGCCGGCGCGGGAGCCCAGACGTGCCGGTTTTCAGGCAGAATGGTCAACCCTGCGGCCGCAAGCGCCGCCCGCGACCCCGGTGGGTTATAAGCCCGGAGTGAGCGGCTTGAAATGCGGGCTGATCATGCAGACGGCGGAGCGGAAGTCGGCGAGCACGGGGAAAATAGCGAGTAGCGGGTAGCGAGCAGAGAATGACGGGTGAGGTATTGTCGGTTGAATATGCTCGCTACCGGTTGCTCATTCCGTGCGGAGAGCCTCGAGAGGATTGACCCGGGTCGCGCGTCGGGCCGGCAGGTAGCAGGCCAGCAGGGATGCCGCGGCGAGAACGATCACAGCCGCGCCGAGCACCAGCGGGTCCGCCGGGCTGACGTTGAACAGCATCGACGCCAGCGCCTTGCCGGCGAGGAGCGAGAGGGCGATGCCGCCGCCGACCGCGGCCGCCGTCTGCAGCACGCCCTGCTTCATGATTAGCCGGAAGATGTCCGCCGGCATCGCCCCGAGGGCCATCCGGATGCCGATTTCGCGGCTGCGGTGGGCCACGGTGTAGGCCTTCACGCCGTAGACGCCGACGATGGCGAGCAACAGTGCGATGCCGCCGAACGCGCCGAACGTCACCGCGCCCAGCTTAACCACCCACAGGCCGATGTTGCCGTCGATCACGTCGGCAAACGGCGTCAGGCCCAGGAGCGGCAGGTCCGGATCGATCCGGCGCAACTCGTCGCGCAGCAGGCGGAGGGCGGGGGGCACGGCCTTGGGATTGTCCGTCGCGAGTCGGACATGCAGGAAGACGCTGTGGGTCCTGGCGCGCGCCAGAGGGACGAAGAGCCGGCGGGGCGGCTCCTCCGTGCCGACTTGGTGGCGAAAACTCGAGACGACGCCGACCACCTCCATTTCCAGCGGCGAGCCGTCGGGCGGCGGCGAGGTATAGCGGATGCGGCGGCCGACGGCGTCGCCCTGGGGGAAAAGCGACTGGGCCATGCGCTCATCGAGGATGGCGACCGAGGGAGCGTCGCGGTTCTCGGCCTCGATCGTGGTGAAGGTGCGGCCGCGGAGCAGATGCACGCCCATCGCCTCGAAGTAATCGGGCGTCACGCCCGTGAAAAGACCGTCGAAGCCGGGCGGCGGCGCCTTGGGGTCGGCCGCCGGCGCAGTCTCGGCGGCCATGATGCGGCGGTCATTGTCGATGTTGCCGTAAGGCAGCAGCGTGGCCAGGGCCGCGGAGCGCACCCCGGGGAGCGCCTGGACCCGGGTGAGCACGGTGCGCAGCTTCTGCCGGGCGGCGGCTTCATCGGTGCGGGTCAGGGTGAAGTCCATCTCCGCCACCAGGCCGCCGGCGGTGGTGAACCCCGGATTGAGGCCGGACGCGTTGAACGCGCCCCGCAGGAACAGGCCGCCGGAGAAAAGCAGCACGAGCGACAGGGCGACCTGCACCATGACGAGACAGTGCCGGCCGGAGAAGAACCGGTTCCAGCGGCCGGCGACGGCGGGCTCCCCGATCTGCTGCTTGAGGTCGTGCGCCACGTCGTTTCGGACGGATTTCAGCGCCGGCCCGAGGCTGAAGATCAGCGTGGCCGCGACGCAGAAGCCGAAGGTGGCGCCCAGCACGGTGGCATCGGGCCGCAACTCGATGGCGAGGGAGAAATTCATCGACCGGAACATGCCGTTGAGCGACTGCACCAGCAGGTCGTTGCTCCACTGGGCGATGAGGAGGCCGAGCGCCCCGCCCGCCAGCGCCAGGGCAAAGCCCTCGACCAGCAGCTGCCGGATGACGCGCCAGCGCGAGGCGCCCACCGCGAGACGGATGGCGATTTCCCGGCGGCGCGCGGCGCCGCGGGCCAGCAGCATGTTGGCCAGGTTCAGGCAAGCGATCAACAGCACGACGCCCGCCATGCCCAGCAACAGGCCGGCCAACAGGCCGACCGGCCCGTCCTCGGACGGACTCGAGCTGATGCTGAAACGCGAGGGCGTCTGGAGCTGCAGCTCGCGCGCCGCGGACGTGGCGGCTTCCGGCGGCCGGAGGGCATCGAGCCGCTTTTCCAGGACTCCCAGCAGCGGCCCGGCCAACTGGAGGGTGAGGCCGGGGCGCAACCGCCCCATGAGGTTCAGCACGTACGTGGTCGGGCTGGCCAGGTCCTTGATCTTCGCGTCGTCGGACAGCTGATTAACGAACAGCGAGTAGACGCCGAGCGGCAGCCAGAGATCGGGCGCGATCACGGCGTTGATGCCGGTGAAGCCGCGCGGGGTCACCCCGATCACGGTGAACGGCTGGCCGTTGACCTTGAAGGTGCTGCCGACGAAATCCGGGCGGCCGCCCATGCGCTGCCACAACGGATAGCTGGCCACCACGACGGGCACGTTGGCGTTGGCGCGGCCCTCGGCGGGGTCAAAGAAGCGGCCGGCGGCCGGCTGGACGCCCAGCAGGGGAAACATGTTGTCCGACGCGAAGAAGACGAAACTGCGGCGCACGTCGTCGTTCCGGCCGAC
>CAZAFS010000258.1:0-1748 GCA_964484165.1 uncultured Opitutaceae bacterium
TGCAAACCGAGACGGTCACGTGCGTGATCCAGCGCACGGAATCGCTCATGGGATTCTTCTATTTGCTGACGCTGTACCTTTTTGTGCGCAGCGTGGCGTCCGCGCGGCCGGCAGGGTGGCAGGTCCTGGCGGTGGCGGCGTGCCTGGCCGGCATGGCCTGCAAGGAGGTGATGATTTCGGCGCCGTTGCTGGTATGGTTGTACGACCGGACGTTTGTCGCGGGATCATGCGCGGAAGCCTGGCGGCGGCGCCGGGCGCTGTATCTGTCGCTGGCGGGGACCTGGCTGCTGCTCGGATTTGTCGTCGCCGGCACAAGCGGGCGCGGCGGCACCGTTGGGTTCAGTCTGGGCGTCTCGCCCTGGGACTACGCTCTGACGCAATGCCGGGCGATCGTGACGTATCTGAAGCTGTCGATCTGGCCGCATCCCTTGGTGCTCGACTACGGCAGCGGGCTGGAGCGAAGCGTGGTCGCGGTGCTGCCGCAGGCGCTGCTGTTGGTGGCGCTGGTGGCCGGGACGGCGGTCGCCTTGGTGCGGCGGCCGGCCTGGGGATGGCTGGGCGCGTGGTTCTTTGTGATCCTGGCACCGAGTTCGAGCGTGCTGCCGCTGGCGTCCCAGACCGTCGCCGAGCATCGCATGTACCTGCCACTGGCCGCGGTGGTGGCTCTGGCGGTGCTGGGCCTGCACCGGCGCGCCGGACGGTGGAGCCTGCCCGTGCTGGTGGCGCTGGCGCTCGGCCTGGGCTGGCTCACCGCCCTGCGCAACGGCGTCTATGGGGACGAGGTCGGCATCTGGCGCGACACCGTGGCCAAGCAGCCGGACAACGCGCGGGCCCGCTACGATCTCGGCCTGGTGCTGGAGCGGCGCCATCGCACGGCGGAAGCCGTGGCCAATTTCCAGGAAGCGCTCCGGCTCAAGCCCGACTACGCGGAAGCGCACAACAACCTCGGCGCCACGCTGTTTGGGGAAGGCCGGGTGGCGGAGGCGGTGACGCACTATGTGGAGGCGCTGGCGGCGAATCCCGGCCTGGCCGAGGCGCACTACAACCTGGGGCGGGCGCTGGCCCAGCTGGATCGGCTGCCGGAGGCGATCGACCAGTACGAGCAGGCGCTGCGCCTCGATCCGGCCTATGCGAATGCGCTCATCAACCTCGGCATCGCGCTGGCCAAGGCGGGATGGACGGACGCGGCCATCGCGCAGCTGCGCGCAGCGGCGCGGCTCGCGCCCGGGGAGGCGGAGGCGCACTACAACCTGGCCCGCGCGCTGGATCAGGCGGGGCGCCTGACCGAGGCGGTGGCCGCCTACCAGGCGGCGCTGCGCCTGCAGCCGGAGCTGGCCGAGGCGCACAACAACCTCGCGTACGCCCTGGCGCAGTTGGGGCGGACGGGGGAGGCGATCGGCGAGATTGAACTGACGGTGCGCCTCAAACCCGACGATCCGGACGCCCGCGTCAACCTGGCCGGCCTGCTCCTCGCGACCGGCCGCCGGGCGGAGGCCATTGCCAGCTTTGAGGCGGCGCTGCGCCTCGCGCCCGACGATGTCGGGGCGCACTTTGGCCTCGCGCAGGCATTGGTGCAGGAGAACCGGGAGCCCGAGGCGATCCGGCAGCTGCGGGAGGTGGTGCGGCTCAAACCCGATTTCACTCCGGCCCGCGAGATGCTGGAACGCCTGCGGGCCGCCGCGCCGCGAGGAGGCGAACAGCCTTGAATCGGCCCCCGGCACCGGCAGATTGCGGGACACGCCGGCCGA
>CAZAFS010000258.1:1848-5274 GCA_964484165.1 uncultured Opitutaceae bacterium
CGAACAGCCTTGAATCGGCCCCCGGCACCGGCAGATTGCGGGACACGCCGGCCGAAGCACCCCATGCGCCCATTCACCTGGCTCCAGCACCGCTATTGGATCGTCGCCTTGGTGGCGGCCCTGGGTTTGGTGGCGTGGGACGGCGCGGGCCGGATCCGGCACGCCACCCTGGTATCGGGTCTCTATGGCGAGATGGTGGATCCGCCGGCGGTCGATCCGGCTTCCCCGACGGGCTACGCCCTCGGCCGCCGGGCGCTCATCCTGCCGGACGCGGGGGAGGACGGCTATCAATGGATCATGCAGACCCAGATGACGCTGGCCGGCGGACCCTGGCGCGTGCACCACGTCGACTACGACAACGCGCCCGAAGGGCGCGCAGCGCATTGGGCCTCGGCTTTTCGCTGGTGGCTGGGGCTGCTCGCGTGGGTCGACCACCGCGTGTCCGGACAGCCGCTTGGCCTCGCGGCGGAGCGGGCCGCGCTCTGGGCCAATCCGCTGTTGCTCGGCCTGGTGTTGCTCGCGGCGGTGCCGCTGGCGGCGCGCCGGTTCGGGGCGCCGGCGGCGACATTGCTGGCCTTCGGCCTGGCGGTGGCGTTTCCCTTCAACCTCTATTTTGCCGCAGATTATCCGGATCATCACGGTATCCTCGAGGCCTGCGGGATGCTGACCGTCCTTTGTCTGTTGGCCGGGGGCGCCGGCGTCACGCAGACCGGGGCGGGGAACGCTGACGGTCTCGCGCCGGCGGAGCGGGCGGCCCAGGCGTGGCTGCCCAAGCCGCGAGCCGCGCGAGGATGGTTCATCGCCTCGGCCGTGGCCGGCGGCATCGGGTTGTGGGTCAGCACGGCCAGCGAAGTTCCGGTGTTGGTCGGAGTCGGGCTGGGCGCGGTCTGGTCCGGCTGGCTGGCCGGTGATGCGGCGCCGGTCGGGCTGTGGCGGCGCGATCCCGCGCTCTGGCGCCTGTGGGGCGTCACCGGTTGCGCCATGAGCTTGGCGGCCTACGCGGTCGAGTACTTTCCGTCCCACCTGGGTTTCCGGCTGGAGGTCAACCACCCGTTGTACGCGCTGGCGTGGCTCGGGGGCGGCGAATTGCTGTGCCGCTTCTTCCGGATGCGCGGCGCGCGGGGTTTTGTTTTCAACCGGCGGGACGTGCGGGCGGCGCTCCTGGCCGCCGCCGCGGTGGCGGCGCTGCCGGTCGTGATTCTGCTCACGGAGGACCGGACCTTCCTGGTGGCCAACCGGTTTGTCTGGCTGCTGGGCACCCGGTACATCGCCGAGGGCCAGAGTCTCGCCCGTTATTTTTTCCGCATCTCCTCCGGCCTGCTGGCGCTCGGCCAAAGTCTGCCGCTGCTGCTGATCGTTCCCCCGGCTCTGCTGCTGGCGCGCCGGAGCGTGCCGCGAATCTGGAAGGCGCAGCTCGCGCTGGCGCTGGCGCCGGCCCTGTTGTTTTTGCTGCTGACCGTCAGGGAAATCCGCTGGTGGGGCCTGGCATACGGCCTGCTGTTCGCCGCGCTCGCGATTTTTCTCGCGGCGTTGGAACGGGGCGCCGCCGCGCGCCGCTCCGTCCGGCTGTGGGCCCTGGGGTGCGGGCTGCTGCTGCTGCCCGGGGCCGTGAGCTTGGTCGAGACGGCGGCGCGGGGCGTCGAACTGGGACCCGAGGACATCCACCGGCTGGCGGAGCGGGACGTGGCGCACTGGCTGCGCCTGCGCGTGGGGCGGGAGGCCGCGGTGGTGGCCAGCACCCCCGCCACCACCAACCATCTGATCTACTACGGGAGCTTCCGGGGTTTGGGGACGCTGTATTGGGAGAACACCGAAGGCTTCCAGCGAGCGGCGGCCATCTTCGCGGCCCCGTCGCCGGATGAGGCTTATGCCTTGGTGCGGCGGTACGGGGTGACCCACATCGTGCTGCTCTCGTGGGATGATTTTGCGGAGGACTTCGTGCGCTTCTACCGGGAGGTGCCGCCTGGACAACCGGCGCCGCAGGATGCGTTCATCCTGGGATTGTTGCACGGGAGGGGCGTGCCGCCGTGGCTGCGGCTGATTCCCTACCGCCTGCCGGAGCAGGGCGTGCTGAAGGGTCAGAGCGTCTTGGTGTTCGAGGTGACGCCGCCGCAGTCACCGGCCGCCGCGGCCGTCTACCTGACAGACTACCTGCTGGAAATGAACCGGATGGATCTGGCCGCGCGGATGGAGCCGGCCCTCGCGGCGCATCCCGAATCGCTGTCCGCGCAGGCCATGCTGGCGTATCTCCAGGGGAAGGCCGGCGACGCGGACCGGTTCTCCGCGACCGTGGGCCGGATCCTGACCAGCCTGTCGCCGGCGGAGGCCCTCCCGCTGGAAGATCGCATCCGGCTGGCGGTGGTGCTGCAGGTCGCGGGCCGCACCGAACTGGCGGACGAGAACGTTCGCCACGCCGTGGCCGGGATCGACGAGCGCGCGTTGCGGCGGCTGACGCCGGGCAGCCTGCAGGATCTGCTCGCCCTGACTGAGGAGCTCGGCGTCGCAATCCCCGATCCGCGGCTGCGGCGGCTGGCCGCCGAGCTCGTGCCGCCGATGTTGCGGCCAAAGCGCTGAGCCGCCGGCGCCGGGTCAATCGATGTGTCCCGTACGACCTGGGGCTGGCTTCAGGGGAGGTAGTCGGCGCGCACGGGCGAAAACACCTCGACCGCCACGGAGTCCTCCAGCACCTGGACCCTGTGTTCGACGCCACCGGGGATCATCCAGCCGTCGCCCGGCCGCATGTCGTGCTCGCCGCCGGCGATGGTGAAGACGAGGTGACCCGAGACGAGATATCCTGTTTGCTCCTCGGGGTGCTGGTGGAGGGGAATGACGGCGCCCCGCGCGAGCTTGAATTCGGCGAGCAGGGTGCGCGCGCCGTGAACCATCGTCTTGCGGCGGATGCCCGGCAGGGCGTGCAGGTAACCGCCGGGGCCGGCGTGGCAGACGGCGACGGGAGCGGAAGGGGAAGGTGGATTCATGGGCGGACGCAGTGGGCGCGGGCGGAAGCCTGGGCCAGCTTTCGCCCCCGCGGAAAGCCGCTTTCCGCGCCACTCCTGCTCAGCTCAGTTTGAATCCGCCGGTCGCCGCGTACGCCTGCTGGAGCTTGATCACCTGTTGGTGAAAGTCCGGGTAGTTCTTCCAAAGCTCCTTGTCGCACTCGGCCAGCTTCCGGCACTGCACGCAGGAGTCGAAGCCCCGCGCGGCGCTGCATTTGAGAACGGTGCAGCGGGAGTGGGGAATGTTCTCGGGCTTGCCGGGCGCCTTGCAGCCATGGCAGAAGACCTGGTCGGGGCTGAATTCGATCCCGAACTTCTCCTTCCATTTCCACTCCTCATAAACCTTCCGCTTGGCGGCGGCATCGTTCGTCCGGGTGGCCTTGAAGAGCGGACAGCGGTCGTCGCAGGTCAGGCCGCAATAGGCCATGGT
>CAZAFS010000259.1:0-5252 GCA_964484165.1 uncultured Opitutaceae bacterium
GCCCGACACCGAAGCCGCCGACCTCCCTCTGTCGGGGATAAACCCCGACCTACAGTCGCCGCTGAAATCAGGCAAACTGACCCACTACCGGGCCGGCCGGGATGTTAACAGCGGCTGGTCGCGGCCAGGAATTCCACCGGGTCCGAACCGTCTCCCAGACTAGAGTGTGTTTTCAAGCTGGGATTGTCATTCTGACCGAAGTGAAGAATCCAGTTAGATGTGGCCGAAGCCCGCAGCGGAGGTCCGCTGGATGCTTCCTGCTTCGCCAAGGCTTCGCAGGACAGGTAGCGGCGCTCAGCATGACAAACTCCTGAAACCGGAGTTTGAAGACACGCCCTAACGCTCCGCGGTGTCCGGCATCCCCGGAACGCGCTGGCGGGCATGGCAGTACGGCCGGACGAACTCGTTGAATGCTGACTCCGGCAGGGTCCTGGCCCTTTCGTCCAAGCCGTCCCATACGGACTGCGCCCGTTCGAGGTCCGTGCACGGCCGGTCGGCGCACGCCGCACAATTGGCCAGACCGCGTGACCGGCAGCAGCGGCGCGCCGAGCACTTGCGGGAGGTGAAGAAGACGGCTTCGTCCGAACCCAGGCAGCCACCGCAAGAAATCATTTCCGGGCCGAAGTTCAGCCCGTAGATCTCGTGCCAAGCCGCCACCACGCGTTCCCGCACGGCGGGATCGTTTGACTGCCCGGCAAGGTAGGCCGGGCATTCGGCGCAGATCACCCCACATGCCGACATGTGAATTGTCATGGCTCACCTCTCCGGGTTGGGATCGGCGTGGTTCGTGGAAAACTGGGTTTCTGGCAACCGCTGCAACGAAACGGGAGATCGCAGAGTAGGTGGGCGACCTACGGCACCAGCACGAGCTTTCCGCAGGCGGTCGCTTCAATGATGGCGTGGTGCGCCTGCGGCGCCTGCGCCAGCGGCAGCTCCCGGCCGACGATCGTCCGGAGCGTGCCGGCCCGGAGCCCCGCCCCGATGGCGGCGTGCGCCCGGGCGTACGCCTCGGGGCTGCCGCCCATCACGCCGAGAATCGAGCCTTCCGCGCGCATCAGCAGCCGCGGATTGACCTGCACTTCGCCCCGCGAACCGATGACGACGATGCAGCCATCCTTCGCCAGCACGGTGAGGTCCTTGCCCAGGTTCACGTTGGCCAGCATCTCGAGAATCAAATCCACGCCGCGTCCGTCCGTGAGCTTCAGCAGTTCATCGAGGTAACCGGGAGCCTTGTGGTCGAACACGTGTGCGGCGCCCTGCTCGCGCACGAGCAGACGGCCGCGCTCGGTGCCGGCGGTGCCGTAGACCGTCAGCCCGGCCGCGGCGGCGAACTGCACCGCGGCCAGCCCGACGCCGCCCGACGCTCCGTGCACCAGCACAGTCTGGCCCGCGCGGGCGTGCGACCGGTCGAAGAGCGCGCGGTAGGCGGTGGCATACGGCACATGCAGCGCGGCGCCCTGGGCGAAAGTCAGGTGGTCCGGCAGGGGATACACCTGTGCGGCGTCGCAGAGCGCCAATTGCGCATAGGCGCCGCTGATGGTGCCGGCCGTGTAGACGCGGTCGCCGACCTGGCAGCGCGGCACCCGGGCGCCAACCGCCGCCACCACGCCGGCGGCGTCGCCGCCCGGCGTGTAGGGCAGGGGTGGCTTGTTGGCGTAGGCGCCGGAACGGATGTAGGTCTCGACCGGGTTCACGCCGGCCGCGTGCACCCGCACCACGACCTGACCGGGACCGGGCGCGGGATCGGTCACATCCTCCAGACGCATCACCTCGGGCGGGCCGAATTCATGGACGCGAATGGCTTTCATGGGGAGGATTGGGTTGGCTGCGCCTTTAGTCTATATGCAACGTCATTAAGGTCTGGATCGCTTGGAGGGCCCGGCTCCGCCCGGGCCGATCGGCCGACGCGGAGGTCGGCCCTCCAAAAACGCCGCTAACTCCTGACGTCGAGTACAAAATGTCATCGCGAGGCGCGCAGTGCGCCGTGGCGATCCAGGTCCGAACTGGTCTGAGTCTGGCTGGATTGCTTCGTCGCCCCGCACAGCACGGCTCCTCGCAATGACGGTCTGGAAACACACCTTGGGTATCTGTGGCTCGGGCAGATTCTTTCACGCCCGCTCATGCCAGAGCCGGGCGAGTTGGAGGAGGGTTTCCACCGACTTGGCCATATCCTGCACGCTCACCCATTCGCGCTGGCTGTGCGCCTCGTGCGTGCCGCAGAAAAGGTTGGGGCAGGGCAGGCCGCGCGCGGTGAGATTTGAGCCGTCGGTGCCGCCGCGAATCGCGGTGGAGGCGGGCGTCAGGCCCGCGCGCTGCATGGCCTCGCGGGCGTACTCGACGGCCCGCATGTCCTTCTCCAAGCCGTAGCGCATGTTGCGGTACTGCTCGGCGATCGTGAGCGTGAACACGGCGCGGGGTTCGACGATGCGCAGTCCGGCCACGACCTGCTCCACGGTGGCGCGCTTGGCCGCGAGCCCGGGGAGTTCGAAGTCGCGCAGAATCATCCGCACCGTGCACCGGTCGGCGTTGCCGCTGATCTCGACCGGGTGGATGAAGCCGTCGCGTCCCGCCGTGCGTTCGGGCGAGATTTCGGCCGGCAGGGCCGAGAGGAAGCGGCCCGCCAGGCGCACGGCGTTCACCATGACGCCCTTGGCCCAGCCGGGATGGATGGAGACGCCGCGGATCTCCAGCGTGGCCGCATCCGCGGAGAACGTCTCGAAGTCGATCCCGGCCAGCCCTTCGCCATCGAGGGTGTAGCCCACGTTGGCATCGAGCTCCTTCAGGTCGAGCTTGGTCATGCCGCGCGCAATCTCCTCGTCCGGATTGAAACACACGCGGATGACACCGTGCGGGAGATCCGGATGGTGCAGCAGGTGGCGCACGGCGTTCATGACGACGGCGACGCCGGCCTTGTCGTCGGCGCCGAGCAGCGTGGTGCCGCTGGCCGTGATGATGTCCTGCCCGATCTTTTCGCGCAGATGCGGGATGGTGTCGACCGTCAGCTGCTGGGTGGGATCGTCCGGCAGCGTGATGGGCTTGCCGTCGTATTTGCGGTGCACGATGGGTTTGGCGCCGCCGGGCAGCTCGGTGGCGGTGTCGACGTGGGCGAACCACGCGACGCGGGGCACCCCGGCCTTGGGCGAGGTGGCCGGCAGCGTGGCCAGCACGTAGCCGTCGGCCGTGAGCCGCACGTCGGCCGCGCCGAGCTCCCGCAATTCCCTTTCGAGGAGCCGGAGCAGATCCCACTGGCCCGGGGTGCTCGGGCACGCGGGCGAATGCGGGTCGCTCCGGGTGTCGATCGGAACATAGCGGCAGAAACGTTCGAGCAGGTCGTCGGCGTCGATGAGGTGACTCATGGCTCGAAGCGAGCACAGTAATCCACGCGAGGCAAATATCCAATGCGGGCGCCGGGGAGTGTCCCAGGCTGCCCTGTCATCGTGCCTGTCCGCCATAGCTCGCCAAGAGCGACGGCGGAAGTCCGGCGCCGTGTCTCGCCGAAGCCTTTGGCGAAGGCGGAAGCCGGACAGCCTGTCCTCCGCAGCCTAGGCGAAGGAGGATGGCGATCCAGCCAGCCTACGCCAAGGCTTCGGCTCGGCCCGCCGAAGAAGCGCAGCCGCGCCGGAGCTCGCAGAGCGAAGGCGGGCCAGATGGATTGTTTCGTCGCCCGCATCCGCGCTTTGCTTGCCAGCAGAGTCGCAATGACAGGTTTGGACAATGTCGCGGATCGGGTGAAATTCCTTTCCCTGCGGCGCGAAGGGAGCTAGCGTCGCGCCGAATGAAGGTTTTGATGCTCTATCCGGAGTTCCCGGCCACGTTCTGGAGTTTCAAGCACGCGCTGAAATTCATCGGGAAGAAGGCATCGTTTCCGCCGCTGGGGCTGCTCACCATCGCCGCCATGCTGCCGCCGACGTGGGAGCCGCGGCTGGTGGACTTGAACGTGCGCAAGCTCAAGGACAAACACCTGCGGTGGGCCGACGTCGTGTTCCTCAGTGCGATGATCGTGCAGCGGGAATCGGCGCAGGCGCTGATCGCGCGCTGCCGCGCGGCGGGCAAGACGATCGTGGCGGGCGGGCCGCTGTTCACCAGCGAGCACGACCAGTTTCCCGACGTCGACCATTTCGTGCTGAACGAGGCGGAGGTGACGCTGCCCGGGTTTCTGCGCGACTTCGAGCGGGGGGGGGCGCGCCGGGTGTACACCTCGGCGGAGTTTCCCGACCTCCGCCAGACGCCGGCGCCGCGATGGGAACTGGCGGAACTGCACCGCTACGGCTCGATGTGCATCCAGTATTCACGCGGCTGCCCCTTCGACTGCGAGTTTTGCGACGTGACGGCGAAGTTCGGCCACCGGCCCCGCACGAAAACCGCGGCGCAGATCATCGCCGAGCTGGACGGCCTCTACCGGCTCGGCTGGCGGAACCAGGTGTTTTTCGTGGACGACAACCTGATCGGCAACAAGCGCGCGCTGCGGACCGAGCTGCTGCCCGCGTTGATCGAATGGCAGCGGGGCCGGCACGGCCTGCCGTTCAACACCGAGGCCTCGATCAACCTCGCCGACGACGAGGAGCTGATGAAGCAGATGGCCGCGGCGGGCTTCGACATGGTGTTCATCGGGATCGAGACGCCCGACGAAAACAGCCTGGCCGAGTGCAACAAGCGGCAGAACCAGGGCCGCGACCTGATCGCCGACGTGAAGCGCATCCAGCGCGCGGGCCTGCAGGTGCAGGGCGGCTTCATCGTCGGGTTTGACAGCGACACGCCGACGATTTTCCGCCGGCAGATCGAATTCATCCAAAAGAGCGGGATCGTGACCGCGATGGTCGGTCTGCTGAACGCGCTGCCCGACACCAAGCTCCACGCCCGGCTGGAGCGCGAGGGCCGGCTGCTGGGGCGGAGCACCGGCGACAACGCGGACGGCATGACCAACTTCGCCCCGTGCATGAAGATGGAAGCGTTGCGCGAAGGCTACCGGAGCATCTTGAAGCACATCTATGCGCCGGGGCCGTACTACAAGCGGGTCCGCACCTTCCTGCGCGAGTACAAGCGCCCGCAGTTCGCCCACTCGCTGGACTGGCGCTACCTGATGGCCTTTGCCCATTCGACGGTGCGCCTGGGCGTCATCGGCCGGGAGCGCTTCCAGTACTGGCGGCTGCTGATCTGGACGTTCTTCCACCGGCCCGCGCTGTTTCCGCTGGCGGTGACGCTGTCCATCTACGGCCACCACTTCCGCAAGTGCTGCGAGGCGATGGGCGTGT
>CAZAFS010000260.1:0-5197 GCA_964484165.1 uncultured Opitutaceae bacterium
TGTGGCGGGCCATCATCTGGTCGCGGGTGACGCCGTAGGTCACGGCGTGCATGATCGGCCATTGTTCCGTGGTGGCCTTCCAGCGGCGCGCGGTTTCGGCCGGGGGCAGGGCGAGAGACTGGGCGCGGCCGAGATCCATCTTGAGGCGGCCCTGTTCGACAAACACCCGCGACCACACGATTTCGCCGGGCCGCGAAATGCCGCGGACGGTCCCGCCGCCAAGGCGGAAATACATCGGGGGCTGGCGCATTGAATCCGTGCCCCGGTAGCCGCCGACATTATGGGCGGGCGGCACTGAGCCCGAGATGAGGAAGACCCACACATACGCGTCCGTCGTGCCGGATTTGTCGGTGTCGCCCCAGCGCAGATCGTGCAACGTCGTCTCGACGGGCTGCCCGAGGGCGTGGTGCACCCGGTTGGTGAACAGGGCATCGAGGCCGGAGCATTCATCAACCTCGTTGAAGTGCGGCAGGGGCTGGCCCTTCTTGATGATCCGACCCGCGGCGTTTCTGACCGGCGGCCGGTCGGAGTTGTTGAGCAAGCCTTCCGCCAGATCCGAGGCGGGCAGGAGGTCCTTGAGTCCCTGCTGGTACTGGATGCCGATGAGGTCGCAGCCGAAGGTGTCAGCCAGGCGCAGGGCGGCGGCGTAGGTTCGGCACTGCCAGAGGATCTGGCGCGTCGTGAGATCAGTCGCCTCGTCGGGGCCAAGGTGGAACTTCATGCCCCGTTCCCGGAGCCAGCGGTAGATCGCCTGCGCTTCGTGTTCCGGAACCTGCGTGGCGGCGTGGTAGAGCGCGGACTGCGACAGCCGTTCCTTGTAGACGCCGCAGGGGAAGAGCAGTTCGTCCGGCAGGATCGCATTGTACATGCCCATGCAACCCTCGTCGAACACGCCCATGATCGCCTTGCGGCGGCGCAGCCCAGCCGCGATTTTTGCCGCGGTGCGCCGGGCGCGGCCAGGAACGGCGCACGCGGCGAGCGGACGCACGTGCGCGGTCCGATGCCGGACGGCGCCGGTCTCGAGCCAGGTTTCGAGGCCGCCGAGGAAGAACGGGTCGGTGAAATCCTCGCTCCACAGGCTGGAGTACTTGACTCCCGCCTTGGTCAGTGAGGCGTTGAGGTTGAGCAGGCCGACGAGGCCCGGCCAGGTACCCGACCAGTTGGCCACCGTCAGAATCGGCGCCCGGTGCGAGACCAGGCCATGGAGCAGGTGATGGGAATACTGCCACACCGCCTCGGCGACGATGAGGGGCGTCGTGGGATTCAAGCAGGCAAAAACCTCCATGCCCTCCCTTTGCGAGCCGATGAAGCCGTGTTTTTGCGCGGGCCGGTACGGATGGGCGCGCACGAGGCGGTGACCGGCGCCGGCGACGGCGGCGCCGAGCTTCTGTTCCATGGCGCGTTGGGCAGGCCAGCAAATCTCGTTGGCGGACTGGCGCAGATCGCCGTTGGCGACGAGGAGCACGGTTTGGGGAAAGGTCGCTTTCATACGGTGGTGGGGGCAGAGCGAATAAACGGGGTGAAGCCGGGTTGCACGGCCTAGAGAAAATTGTCCTGAGGTTCGGCGGCGCGGTCGGGTGAGGAGCTGATCATATCAGGTGGGACGTCGCACAGGGAATGGAGATTATGCACCTGATAATGGATATTATTGTCTGCGAATGCTTGCGCCCTTCACGGCCACGGCCACCCTGGTTGCGACATGGGGTCCCCGCCTTCCTCCCGTGATCGCACCGGCCTGCTGTCGCAGCAGGTGTCCGGCGGCGCCTATTTCTTCCTGCGCCTGGTGTCCCCCCGCGCCGCCCGGTTCGCGCTGATCTTCGGCGGCCGCGAAACCTGCAACCCGGATTACGTGGTGCGGCGTTCGAGCTATGCCTACCATGTGCTGGAATATGTCGCCGAAGGCGCGGGCCACGTGCGCCTGGATGACCGCGAGATGGAATTGACGCCCGGCGCGGTTTTCGCGTACGGCCCCGAGACCAACTGCGAAATCCACACGGATCCGGTGCGGCCGATGTTGAAGTATTTCCTTTGTCTGGCCGGCGACGATGTGCCGACACGCCTGGCGCGCGCCGGGGTGGTTCCGGGCCGCGTGCGGGTGATGGCGGCCCACGCCGAAGTGCGCAGCCTGCTGGAGGACGTGATTCGGGAAGGCCGGCACCACGGTCGGCTGACCGCCCGCTTGTGCGCCTCCCTGCTGGAGGTCTTGTTGCTCAAGCTCGAGGACCTCGCCACGCGGCCGGCGTGGCGGGGCCGGGCGGCCGAGGAACTGTTCTTGCGCTGCAAGGCGATCATCGATGCGCGCATCGATCAGCCGGTGACGCTGAAGGAAATTGCCGCCGCCGCGGGTATCGGTCCATCGAGCGTTTGCCGCCTCTTTCGCCGTTTTCACGGGACTAGTCCCTATCAATACCTCCTACGCCGGAAGATGATTGTCGCCGCAGAGTTGCTGGTCGAATCGGGCCGGCTGGTTAAGGAAACCGCGGCGCGGGTCGGATTCGCCGATCCGTATCACTTTTCACGGTGCTTCAAGGCGGTGCACGGCGCGTCACCGAGCCATTTGCGGGAATACCGCCGGTCCGGCAGACCCGGGCGCGGAGAGCGGCGCGCTCGCCTGCAACCGACCGCAAACCGCGCATAGGTTCGGTCAGCGTGAAACGGGTTTGTTTCCAGGAGGACACAGGATCGAAACGAATCAAGCATCACGGAATTCCATCCTTGGTCCGAATCAAAGGGCAACCGAAGCGGAGTTGGCCTCTGGGCATCACGCGGCCGTGACAGCCTTGTGAACATCACGTTACTTTCCGTCGACCGAGCTTCTGTCGGTCGCGATCAGCAGTGCACGGCCAAGTCCGGCCTCACGATGATGACATGACTCATCGCCGACCCCACGGGCGAAGCAAAGAGAGATAGGACAAGCCCATCAGACCCAGCCACATCACCCGACCCCTCCGTGGGGCTCGCCCGTTGATGTCGGCTGTGCCGTGTGCGATCGCGGTGGGCCATTTTCTCATTTTACTGCCGCGGGCAGGGAGGTCGCTTGCTGGTCTTGCTCCGAGCAGTTGTGGCGCTCGACGCGGACCGGTCAAGGCGCATTGAATTTTCGGAAAACGGCAAAGATTTCACAGAGTAGCATGACTTATATGGATTGTTACAGACACTCCTAGGTACGTTGGCGAAGCCGTTATCTCCTGACACGATATCCCTATCAGACGGCATTATAATGCGCTCGCCCCAATACGTTGTGGTTGACCCTATCCCAAACCACAACAGGTAGTAGGACCCCCGGGCTGATAGAGCCCACGCCGCTTAGCGGCAGGTCAGATTTCCAACATTTTACACTCTATGCCTCTCATGGATAGCTCTGCTGTGCCCATTTCTCATGCCGGCAATGGACTGCAGGACTTCATAGCCATTTCGCGCTACGCCCGTTATTCCCCCGAGCTTCGCCGCCGCGAAACCTGGGCCGAAGCCGTCGGTCGCGTGTGCGATATGCATTTGACGCACTATGCGGATGTGTCGCTCGGCGATGCCGCGCTCGCGGCGCTCTCGGCCGGCGAGGTCACCGCCGTCGATCTGGCCCGGCTCGGCCGGCTGGGCCGGCTGCACGAAACGGTGCGCGACGCGTTCGCCGCGGCGGAACGGCGCGAGGTGCTGCCGTCGATGCGCAGCCTGCAATTTGGGGGCGAAGCGGTGCTGAACAAGCACGCCCGCATCTACAACTGCGCGTTCACCTACGTGGACCGGCTGGAGGCGTTTCGCGAAACGCTTTACCTGCTGCTCTGCGGTTGCGGGGTGGGCTTCTCGGTGCAGCGCCAGCACGTGGCCAAGCTTCCGCCGTTGGCGCCGCTGCGTTCCAACGCCACGGTCTCGACGTTCGTGGTCCCCGACACGATCGAAGGCTGGGCCGACGCGCTGCACCAGCTGATGGTGGCCGCGGTCGAGGGCCGGCGTGTGATCTTCGACTACTCCGCCGTCCGCCCCGCCGGCGCGCCCCTGCGCACTTCCGGGGGCAAGGCGCCCGGGCCCGAGCCGCTGTTCCACTCGCTCACCCGCATCGAACACATTGTCCAGCGCGCCGCCGGGCGCCGCCTGCGCCCGATCGAAGCCTACGACATTCTGATGTGGGCCGCGAAAGCCGTGCTCTCGGGCGGGGTGCGCCGCTCGGCGACCATCTGCCTGTTTTCCGCCGATGACGACGAGATGACCGCGGCCAAGACGGGCAACTGGCTCCAGGACCATCCCCAGCGCTCCGCCAGCAACAACTCCGCCGTCATCGTGCGCGCCCAGGCCACCCGCGCGCAGTTCGACAAGCTGTTCGAGGCGCAGAAGCAGTTCGGCGAGCCGGGCTTCTACTTTGTGGAGGATCCGGAATACGGCGCCAACCCGTGCGTGGAGATCGGCCTCCATCCGCGGCTCCGACTCGACGCCGCCGCGATCGCGCGGCTGCGCGAACTCGGGCACCAGGGCGAACTGCGCGAGGGCGACGTGCTCACCGGCGTGCAGTTCTGCAACCTCACCACCGTCTCGGCCGCCGCCGCCGAGGATCCGGAGCGATTCTACCGGCTGTGCGCCCACGCCGCGGTGATTGGCACCCTGCAGGCCGGGTACACCAGCTTCAACTACCTCTCGCCGGTCTCGCGGGTCATCACCGAACGCGAGGCGCTGCTCGGCGTGTCGCTCTGCGGCGTCCTCGACCGGCCCGACGTGTTGCTGGACGCGCAGGTGTTGCGCACGGGCGCGGCGGTCGTCAAGGCGGTCAACGCCGTCGTGGCGCGCGCGCTGGGCATCAATCCCGCCGCCCGCACGACCTGCGTCAAGCCCGAGGGGACCGCCAGCCTGCTCCTCGGCACCAGCAGCGGCCTGCACCCGCACCACTCGATCCGCTATTTCCGCCGCGTCCAGACCAACGTCTTCGACCCGATCTTCAGCCATTTCAAGCGCGCCAATCCCCACATGGTGGAGCCCAGCATCTACGACCCGAACGGCCGCACCGAGGTCATCACCTTTCCCGTCGAAGGCCCCGCCTTTGGCATCTACCGCGACGACCTCTCGGCGGTGAAGCATCTCGAGTACGTCCGGCTGGTGCAGCTGAACTGGGTCCAGACGGGCCAGCGGCACGAGCGGTTCTCGCCCGGCTTGCACCACAACGTGTCCTGCACCATCTCCGTGCGCCCCGACGAGTGGCCGGCCGTGGCCG
>CAZAFS010000261.1:0-5196 GCA_964484165.1 uncultured Opitutaceae bacterium
CACCACCCTTTCACGGTGAGAACCGGGGTTCGAATCCCCGTGGGGACGCCAACTTACAAAAGCCTGCTACTCGTGGTAGCGGTGAGGAAAGTTCTGAAATTCGATCAAAAGTTCTGAAATTGTTGGAAAAGTTCTGAAAGCGGGAATTTCGGAACTTAAGAAAAGCCGTTCTTTTGGTTTTCCCGCGGAGGAGGTACTCAGATACCACCAACGCATAAGCCAGCAGGACCTTGCTGGCCGGCTGGCGGCCAGAGGGATCCAAATTGATCAGTCGGCTTTGGCGTGCATCGAGCGGGGCGAACGCCTTGCAAAGGACATTGAAGTTCTTGCGATCGCTGCGGCCCTGCGCGTCTCGATCCAAGAACTTTTCGATGTGAGATAGCTTTTGTCGGAAGTCCATCGAGGAGGTATAGCTAGGAGATGGTGTAATTTTCATTGGGTAAGGCGTTTATGTTATATTCTTGTGCCGCTCGCTTGAGGAATTCCGTCACATACCCCGACAATCGTGGCGACTGCCGCCAGCTTCTTCGGCGATCTGGGCTCGCCCGACGTCTCTTCCAACGGTTCTAGCGACACGCACCACGTCAATTCCCCTCCACTAATGCCGCCGTTCAGCAAGGGTTGGCGGGCTGAAACGCACAAAATCGATCAAGGTTCGCATTTGTTCGCGAGTATCGAACTGGTGGCGACACTGACCTGAGTCGAAAAGGCCATACCGGCAGCGCTACGAATGGATCGTGGGTGTTTGCGAGGAGAACGGGAACTTGAACTTTCGATGCCCCGGCAGCATGACACCGGTCAGGGAGAAATTGCAGTCAGGACATGCGTCGGACCGTTCCGCCGGGAAAATACTCGGGGAAGACCAAACTGGGCTCGGGCGGCGGGACGCCCTGCCGGACCATCTGCAGCATGAGACGCGACAGCCGGTGCGTGAACGGATTGTCCGAGAAGGAATAATGGGCGATCTGCGGGCTCACTTGTTCGAACAGGTGATCGTGATCGCGCGCGATGAGCGAGACCGCATCCGGCACGGAAACGCCGCGCTTGAGCAGATAGATGATGACGATGAAGACGTGCTGCGGCTTCGCAACCAGCAAGGCGGTGGGTGGATGGGGCGAGTTGAGTGCGGCATCGAGCTTGGCGGTGATGCTTTGGGCCGTGCCGTTATGGCGAATAATGGTGGCGCGGGCGCCGCTCGCCGAGGAGTTTGCGCCTTCGAGGAAGCCCTGTTCGCTGGCCAGGTCGCCGGCCACGCCGGAGTTGGGCACCACGAGCGCCAGATCGCGGTGTCCCTTGCTCAGAAAGATCCCGGCGGCATGGCGGCACACCGATCGGTAATCGACATCGAGCGAAGGCAGCTTGACGTCCGGATGGCAGGAGCCCAGCACGAGCGCCGGTACCGCATGTTCGGAGAACCACTGCTGCAGATCCTTGCTGACGGACAGCAGGACGCAGCAGAGCACGCGATTCTGGCGGACAAAGGCCTCGAGCTTGCGGTGTTGGGCGGCGATGCCTCGGGTGGAACACACCAGGACTTCGCTCACGAACCCGTGCTCGGCGAGGTGCGCGCGCATCTCGCTGATGCCCTGATAGGTGGTGAGCGACATGTGGGAGAACGGCTCGTGCGTCACCAGGCCGATGAGCCGGCCCCGCTCCGGCGCGCGGGTGGCGGGCTGGGTGAGCAGCCGGTTCCGCCGACCCTGCTGGATACTGAGCAGGCCATCCTTGGCGAGATGGTGGAGGGCGGTGCGAATCGTCGGGCGGCTGACCTGGAACATCTCACATAGCCGGCGCTCGCTGGGCAGGAACTCTGTCCACGCGCCTTCGTCGATGGCCTTGCGGATCGAGGTGGCGGCTTGGACGCAGAGGGAAAGACGTTTGGGAATCTCGAAGGGAGGGACGGTGCTGCTCATAAAGGTTTACCAGTAGATAAGGCTAGTTTCGCCGGTGATGGCTTGGCTTGTTCGCTGACGATGAAATCTGTGCCAGCTGTGCAAATTTGGTCCGCCGCGCCCACGCCGTTGGAGACGGACCTCAAGGTCGATCTTCCCTCCGTGGAGCGGATGATTCATGACGCCATCGCCGGCGGCATCGCGGGAGTGTTCCTGGGAGGCACGTGTGGCGAGGGCCCGTGGCTGCCGGACCGCGAGCGCGCGAAGCTGGTGCGGGCCGCGAAGGCGGCGAGCGGCGGGCGTTTGAAGATCGCCGCCCAGGTCACCGACAATTCCGTGCCGCGCATCCTCGACAACGTCGCCGCGGCCGCGGCCGCCGGGGCCGATTATGCGATCATCGCCGCGCCGGCGACGATGCTCAACGCCACGCCGGACCGCATCACGGCGCTGTTCGAGGAAGCCGCGACGGCGAGTCCGCTGCCGGTGGGGATCTACGATCTCGGCCGGCACCGCCCGATCATGATCCCGCTGGACCAGCTGAAGCGCATCTACCTCCTGCCCAATGTGCATCTCGCCAAGGACAGCTCGGGCTCGATCGAGCGCCGTGAAGCCGCCCTGGCGGCGCGCCGCGAGAAGCCTTCGTTGCAGTTGTTCAACGGCGACGAGTTCCGGTGCGTCGAATATCTGCAGGCCGGCTACACCGGGCTGATGTTCGGCGGCGCTGCCGCCACGGCGCCGCAGTTGCGCCAGATCGTCGATCTTTTCCTGGCCGGGCGGATTGCGGAAGCCCAGGCGATCGAGGCGAAGACTCGCGAGGCGCTCTTCGGCATTTACGGCGGCCAGTCGATCGCCTGCTGGCTGACGGGCCTGAAGCACTACATGGTCGCACGCGGGCTGTTCAGCTCCAGCGCGAGTTACCTCGGCTACCCGCTCACTCCCGAGTGCCGCACCTTCATCGAGCGCTACGCGGCGGGGCAGCCGGCTTGAGCCGGACGGCCGGGCGGCAGACCAGAAAGCGACATGAACGGCGGACAACAAGGGAAACGCAGCTGGCACGGTGGCCGCAAAGCAGGTGGGGTGCCGGGGTGGGGGAAAACGCTGGTAAAGCGGTATGACCAGTGGCGCAGAAGGCAATGTCCGTCTCGCTCCACTGACCTCCGGTCTTTCCCTGAGGGCAGACATCCCGCCTGTGATCTGCATTCTCCCGCACCATGACCTTCTCTCCCAGAGTCATTGTCACCGGCGGCGCGACCAACATCGGCCGCGCCATCACCGAGATATTTCTCGCCGGCGGCGGCCGCGTCGCAGTTGGCCAGCCCGACCCGGCGGTCGCCGCGCCGTTGGTCGCGCGCTATGGCAACCGCGTCATCCCGCTCGCCGTCGACGTTGGCGACCCCGCACAGTGCCGCCGGTTTGTCGATGCCGCGGCCGCGGCGCTCGGCGGGCTCGATGTGCTGGTCAACAACGCTGCCATCACCGGTGCGCCGGCCCTCGCAAGTCTGGACGCTCTCACGCCGGAATTCTTCGCCGCCGTGGTACGCGTGAATCTGGGCGGGCCGGTCTTCTGCTCGCAGGCGGCGGTGCCCCATCTCCGCGCGTCGGGCGGCGGCGTCATCGTGCACATCTCGTCCGTCAACGCCCTGCGGCCGCAGCGTGGGGCGATGATCTATGCGGCGACGAAGGCCGCCGTGTCCTCCCTCACCCAGTCGATGGCGAAGGAACTCGCCGCGGATCGCATCCGCGTCGTGGCCGTGGCACCGGGAGATATACGCGTGGACACCTCGGCTCAGCTCGAGCGTGAACTCGCGGCCAAGGGAGTCGCTTCCGATGTGGCCCATCAAACTCCGCTCGGCCGGGGCGAGCCCGTGGATATTGCGGAGACGGTGGCGTTTCTTTGTTCGGATCGCGCCAAATTTGTCACCGGCGTAACGTGGGTCGTCGACGGCGGTCTGCTCGCATGAAATCCGATTCAGACTGGCGCGAGGGTGAAGAGCGCATCGCCTCGGCGCACGGAGCGCTGGCGGCGAATCATCACGAGGCGTCCGCGACGCTCCGCCCGGATGCTGCTTGCCGTCTTCCCGTCGAGCGCCAGCACGGCGCCGAGGGTCTGCCCCGGGCGCACCTGACGCCCGAGCTGCGCCACCGGCACAAACAATCCATCGTGGGGCGCCGGGTGGTGGATCTGCAGATGGGCCTCCTGCGCGTCGCGCGTCAGTCGCGTTTTTTGCCGACGCAATTTTCGCCGCCGCCCGGGCTGGAGGCCCGCCCAGTGGAGCAGTTGGCGCAGGCCGCGTTCGAGGTCGCGCAGGTCACGCGGTTCGACGCCGCCCGCCCCGCTGCATTCCACGTAGATGGCGGGGATCTTCCGGGCGTGCGCAGCGCTAAGCGTGCGGCCGGGCAGAAATGGCCCGGCCCAGCACCACAGCGCGTCGAAGCACGCAGCCATGGCGCGCTGCCGGCGGTCGACGGCTGCATCCGGATGGGTGATGTAGCCGACCCACGGCAGCAACTGATAGGTCGCGCCGGCGCTGTGCAGGTCGGCGTAATGCGTGCATTGCGCCAGCAACTGCGTGTCGAACAGATGAGCCAGCCGCTCGGTCGGCGTGCCGCGGGCGCGGCCGGGGAAAGCCCGCGCGAGATTACCGCCATCGCGCGGGTGACAGCGCTGGCCGGCGTAGAACGCAGCCTCGTTCAGCACCGGCACAAATACCACCGTGCCTCCGAGCCGGGCCGGCCGCCAGCGGGCGACCCACTGGCGAAGCAGCGTCGGTCCCTCGTATTCGTCGCCGTGCGTGGCACCGTTGACCAGCAGCACGGGGCCCGGTCCGCCGCGCCAGATGAAAACGTCGAAGCCGATATCGCGGGAGCGGAACCGGCGCCGGTGAAATCCCGGGCCCAGCGCGGCGAGATCCACCTGAAACTTTGAAAGGGAAACGGCCATGAGAAAAAAATCGGGGAGACGTTTGACCAAAAGCAAAAACACCGCGCCGGTCAGTCGGCAACCGCGCCGGACTGGGCAGTCCGCCAAACCAGTTGCGCGCTGGGTGGACGAAGGCGGCCGCCGCCTGCTCGTGCTGCAAAACGCATTCTACCGCGTCGCGCTCTGGCCCGAACTGGGCGGCGCGATCACGAGCTACCTCGACCGGGCGAGCGGGGTGGACATCATCTGGCGCAATCCTTACGGCCAGCCGCCGCGTACGCACATGCTCGATCAGCCGGTCGGCGGCGGCAGCGATCTCTACGACGTCATGGACGGCAGTTGGTACGTGACGCTGCCGGCCGCTTTCTACGCCGGCACTAACTT
>CAZAFS010000262.1:0-5185 GCA_964484165.1 uncultured Opitutaceae bacterium
CGCGCGCGGTCGCATCGGTCCGGAAATCCATCACCAGCGGGCGCATGATCGTGCCGCCCTCCCGGGTCACCGCTCCGGCCAGTGAGTAAACGTACGGCAGCAAGCGGTAGCGCAGCCGGTCGAACTTGAGCTGCGCCCGGTAGGCCGGGCTGTTATCGCCGCCGAACTGCCACATCTCGCGGTAAGGGTACTGGCCGTGCACCCGCAGCAGCGGCACGAACGTGCCGAACTCGAACCAGCGCGTGTTCAGCTCGGCCCACTCGTCGGCGTCCGCCGCTTTCGGCGCCGCGTATTCGGGCTCGCCCGTCGTCGGATCGATGGTCCGCACCGGCGCGAACCGCGCCGGCACGGAGAAACCGCCGCTGTCCATCGTCCAGTACGGCACGCCCGCCAGGCAGAAGTTCAGGCCGGCCGGAATCTGCCGGCGCAGCGCCGTCCAGGTCGAGCTGGTGTCGCCCGACCAGACGGCCGCCGCGTAGCGCTGCTGCCCGGCGTAGCCGCAGCGCGTCAGGATGAAGACGCGCTGGTCCGGCGCCGCCGCGCGCTGGCCGTCGTACACCGCCTCGCTCTGCACCAGCGGATAGGCGTTGACCACGGCCGCGCCCGGACCCAGCGCCGTCGGATTCATGTACCCGCGTTGGTTGGCGAGCGTCGGGTTGCGCGTGAGATCCGGCTCGGAGGCATCCAGCCACCAGGCGTCGATGCCCTTGCGGAACAGCTCGCGGTCGACCTGCTCCCAGAAGAGCTTCCGTGCGGCGGAATTGAAGGCGTCGTAGAAGGTGTAGGGAAAACCAATCCAGTCGTGGATGTCGTCCTGCAGGTCGCGCTGGTAGAGGTAGCCCCGCGACTGCATCGCATCGAAGTTTTTCGTGCCGGCATAGAACTTCGGCCAGACGGAGATCATCAGCTGCACGTGCTCCTGGTCGTGGAGCGTGCGGAGCAGGCCCACCGGATCGGGGAAGCGCGCCGGGTCGAATTCGTGCGAGCCCCAGGCCTCGCGGCGCCAGTAAAACCAGTCCTGCACGATGTTGTCGAAGGGGATGCCGCGGGTGCGGAAGCCCCGGACGGTGTCCAGCACGGACTGCGCCGTGCGATAGCGCTCCCGGCTCTGCCACAAGCCGAAGGCCCAGCGCGGCATCATCGGCGCGCGGCCCGTGAGGTCGCGGTAGCCGGCCACGACCTGGTCGAGGTCCGGCCCATAGACAAAGTAGTAGTCAATCCCCCCGCCCACTTCGGACCAGAGCGCCGTGGCGGGATCGGTCGCGGGCGTCTTCCAGCGCAGCTGCACCACCGGCGGGTTGCCGGCCCGGACCCAGTCGAGCCGCAGCGCGTAGCGCCGGCCGGCCTCCAGGTGCACCCGCGCCTGGTCGTACCACGGCAGCCAATCCTGCCGCCAGTGGTCGGCCACGAGCCGGCCGTCGACCCAGAGCTTCAGGTCGCCGTTTGCATAAGTCTGGAATTGATAGTCCCCGCTCACCTCCGGCGCCACGCTGCCCTCCCAGCGCACGCTCATCTCGCCTTGCGGCGGGAGCCGGGGCTGGATCGCGGTGTTGGGAATGAAGCCCGGGCCGGCCGGCATGACATCGATGCGCGCCTCGGCCTGCCGCGCCACCGCCCGGCCGAAATCGGCGTCGGCATAATAGGTGCCGGTGAGACCGCCCGGCCGGTCGTCCGCGTCGACCAGCCGCGCCGCCGGCATCGGCTCGAAGGGCCGGCGGTCGCCGAAGCGCGTGGCCGAGGGATTGTCCCACAGCACGCCGTAGCCGCGGCTCGATACGAGGAACGGGATGACGGCCGTGCCGTTGTGCTGCCAGAGATCGAGGTCGAACCCCTTGAGGTTCATCAGGCCGAGCTGGTTCTCGCCCAGACCGTAAAGCGATTCGTCCGCCCGGGCCTCCCACGCCTGGCCGACGTGAAAGGTCTGGTCGCCCTGCACCTCCGCCGGGACAATCGCGCGACCGCCCGGCTGCTCCGCCAGGATGGGCTGCCCGGCGGAGTCGAGAAAGGCCACGGCCCCGGTGGCGAGATCCACCCGCACCTTCAGCCGCGACGTGGCGAGCGTGGCCACGCCGTCGGCGGTCGTCAGCGTCCAGGCCGGCGTCGGTGCGACCGGCGCCACTCTGCTGTCCAGCAGAGCGAGACTGGGATGCTCGAAAAACGCCTGATAGCGGGCGCAGGCCACGCGGACGACATTGTCCGCCCGCAGCTCGACCTTGAGGAAGGTGTCGCCGACGGGAACGATGATGCCGTCGGGCAGTTTTTCGATCTCAGCGGCCGCGTGGGTCGCTGGGATCAGGGAAA
Source organism: uncultured Opitutaceae bacterium (assembly GCA_964484165.1). Classification (GTDB taxonomy): domain Bacteria; phylum Verrucomicrobiota; class Verrucomicrobiia; order Opitutales; family Opitutaceae; genus Fen-1467. Next base: position 2,302 of record CAZAFS010000262.1, read on the forward strand.
GGGCGAGAGCCGCGGCGGCGGCGATCGCCGGGGCGCGGCCGGCAAGTGCATGCATGGGCAAAGAAAGTCCCGAAGCATGCCGCAGGTGCGCGGGCCCCGCCAAGCAATTCTTTCGCGCGCGGGACCGCGGCGGAAGGGTCGGTGGGGCGGGGTTTATCCCCGCCGCGCCAACAGCGCGCGGACTGTAGGGCGGCATCGCCGAATGCCGCCACCTCACATTGCGGCGCGGTTCGGCGACCGCGCCCTACAACGTGAGGATTTCGCACGCCCTGGTTCAGGGCGCGTACGGCGCGACCGCCGCCGCCTTGGCGGAAAGGAAGGGCGCGAGCGGGTGGTCCTGCAGCCCCTTCAGGCCGGCCACGACGCTGGCGGCGTTGAGCTGGGCGCCGGCCAGGCTGGTGTGCGTGTGCGGATCGCCGAACAACGGCTCCACCTTCTCCGGCCCCAGCTGGTCGTACTGGCGCGCGATGATCTCGTTGAGGTCGACCAGCGGCGCGTGCTCCGCCGCGGCCACTTCCGCGGCCCAGCCGGCGTAGTCCGCCTTGCTGCGGGCGATCTTGCCGTCCTTCCAGGTCTTGCGCGGGATCAGGGTGCACACGATGGGCGTGGCGCCCTTGGCGCGGGCGTCGGCAACAAATTTCCGCAGGTACCAGCCGTAGGAACGGACGACTTCGTGCTGGTGCGTCATCAGGTTGTCGATCTCCTCGCTCTCCCCGCCCACACCCTTGATGGTGCCGCGGGCGCGCGAGGTGTCGTTCAGCGCTCCACTGTCGTTGGTCCCGAACTGCATCATGACAAAGTCGCCCGGCTTCAACATGGCCAGCACGCGGTCCCAGTACCCCGCGGAGATGAACGACCGGCTGCTCGTGCCGCCGACCGCGCGGTTGACCACGTTGATCCGGGAGGTGTCGAAATACGGCGCGAGATAGTCGCCCCAGCCCCACTGGCCGTTGACGCCGTCGCCGCGGCCGTTGCGCACGGTCGAGTCGCCGATGAGGAACAGCGTCGGCAGCTTCGGGTCCGCCGGCGTGGGCAGGTTCAGCCAAGCGAGGAAATCGGCCTGGGCCATGCCGGTGGCGGGCGGCATCTCCGCGCCCTGGGCGGAAAAGAAGTGCGCAAACAGGTCGCGCGGCAGCGCCTTGAGGCCGGCCACAACCCAGCCGGCGTTCAACGCGGCGCCCTCGGCGTTGTTGTGGGTGTGGTCCTTGGGGAACAGTCCCTTCACCGTCGCCTCGCCCATCTGCTCGTAATGCCCGGCGATGATTGAGGTGAGGTCGACAAACGCCACGTTCTCCTGCTTCGCGATCTCCTCCGACCACTGGCTGTACTCCCCCGGACCGCGCTCCACCTGGCCGTCCTGCCAGAGATTGCGGACGGTGAGCGAGAGCACGATGGGCGTGGCGCCCTTGTCCCGCGCCTCCTCGATCATCTTCCGCATGTACCAGCCAAAGGTGTGCACGACCTCGTGCTTCTTCGTGATGACGTTGTCGATCTCCTGCGTCTCCTCGCCCAGCCCCGGCAGCGAGCCGCGGGCGCGCAGCGGGTTTTTCGAGCCCGGCGGCTCCTGGTTGACCGCCCCGCCGTCGTTGTGGCCGAACTGGATCAGGACGTAGTCGCCCGTCTTGACCTGCTCCAGCAGCCGGGCCCACAGCCCCTCGGTGATGAAGGTCCGGCTGCTGCGGCCGCCGCGGGCACAGTTGACGACATTGATTTTGGCCGGATCGAAGAACGACGGCAACGGCACGCCCCAGCCTTCCAGGCCACCGCCATCGTGGGCGGCGGTGGAATCGCCCGCGATGAAGATCGTCGGCAGCTTCGGGTTGACCACCTGCGGCGCGGCGGCCGATGGAGGTTCCGGCGGAGGCGGAGTCGTGGCCGGCGTCTGCGCCCGGGCCGCGCCCACCCAGAGTCCGAGGAAGAGCGCCAAACCGAGATGACGGGGAACTGCGTGCAGGGGAGTCATGGTGATGGCGATGAGATGACGATCCGGGCCGGCACCCAGTGACAGCCGCGGACGCCGTCGTCCGGGCCGGGGTGCAATTCACCGGGCGGCGCTCTGCAGCGTGATCTCGGCGGCGGCAAGGCCGTCCGCCTGCGCCGTGAGCTTGATCGTCCCGGGTGCGCCGGGCTTGGTCCGCACGATCACGAGGGCGAGACCGTTGCAGGCGTTGTGCTCGCTCGCCTGGAACGGCTCGAAACTGGTGGCGTCGCCGTTGTCCACGGCGGCGATTTCGGCCGGACCGGAAACGGTGAACTTCACGTGGTATTTCGAGCGCGGGACAAGCAGGCCGTTCTGGTCGGCGATGGTGACCGTGACGAAGGCGAGGTCCTGCCCGTCGGCCTGGAGCGCGGCGCGGTCCGCCTGCAGCAGCACCCGGGCGGCGGGGCCGGTCGTGCGCACGGCGTCCTCGGCCCACCGGTTGCCGTGCTTGTAGGCCACGACCCGCAGTTCGCCGGGCTCATACTTCACGTCGTTCCAGCAGAGGCGGTACTCCAGCGGCCCCTTCGTTTTCCGGCCGAGGGATTTCCCGTTCAGGAACAGCTCGGCCTCGTCGCCCGAGGTGTAGACCATCACCGGCGTGACCTGCCCGACCCGGTCCGGCCAGTTCCAATGCGGGAGAATATGCGCCATCGGGAAGTCCGGCCGCCACCGCGCCTGATAGAGGTAGTAGCGGTCCTTGGGGAAGCCGGCGAGGTCGATGATGCCGAAATAGGAGCTGCGCGACGGCACGTGGATCCGGCCGAGTTCCTTGAGCTCCTGCGCCATCTTCGCCTGCTCCGCGGGATCGGTGAAATTGAGCAGGTTCGTCACGTCGGCGTTGTACGGCGTGGGCTCGCCGAGGTAGTCGAAGCCGGTCCAGACAAACTCGCCGGCGGCAAACGG
>CAZAFS010000263.1:0-5179 GCA_964484165.1 uncultured Opitutaceae bacterium
TGGCGGCGCGCGACCTCCGCCTGCTCGCTCGCGGCGCGCAACTGTGCTTCCTGGCGTCGCAGATGGGCCGAGTAAGCCCGGTAGGCCACGGTCAGGGACGCCAGCGCCAGGAGGCTGACGAGGGCGATGATGATCCCCTTTTTCATCGGAGAACCGGAGGCCGGTTGCCCGGGAGCGGCGTGGTGGCAGCGTGCATCTCAAGCGATGGACTCAAAACCGGGCAGGTTGTTCAGCGGAAAATCCGCTACCGTGCCGTGCGCCGCATTGGCCGCCGCGTAGGGCAGGGCCAGCTGCAGCGCGGCCGGCAGGGACTGGCGGTGGTGGTAAACCGCATGGAGCAGGCAGGCGTGCAACACGTCGCCCGAGCCGGTCGGCGACACCTCCGCCACGATCGGCGGCGTGAGGCTGGCCGGCGCCCGCCCGCGCGCGGCGTGCCACAACGGCCGGGGACCGTCCGTCACCACCCACGCCTTGACCGGCCAGCGGGCCAGGGCGGCCGTGAGTCGCGCGGCCACCGGCTGGCTGCGCTGGGCCTCGGGAAACAGTCCGTCGAATTCGACCCGGTTCACTTTCACCCAGTCGAGCGGCCGCGCCGTCAGCCAGGCGAGCGGCGGCCCGTAGGTGTCGGCCACCACCGGACCCCGGGCCAACCAGCGGTCGATGGCGGCCCGCAACGGCTCACCGGCGGCGTCCCAGCCCGGCACGCTGCCGCAGAGGGCCAGTACGCCGCCTGCCGGACAGGTGTCGAGGTATTCGGCGCAGGCGCGCACCGCGGCGGGCTCGAGCGCCGCGTCGGGCCCGAGGAAGGTGGTCTCCGGCCGGTGCGGCACGCGCACGACCAGGCCCGCGCGGGTCGGCGCCGCCTGGGGAAAGGTACGGCAGGCGACGCCCCGGGCGCGCACCCACTGCTCGCATTCCGCGCCGGTGGCGCCGCCAGTGAAGAAGAGCGCGGTGGTCGGGGCGCCGAGGCGCGCCAGCATGCGGGAGACGTTGATGCCCTTGCCGCCGACCTGAAACGACTCCGCCTCCGCGCGCTGGGTGCGGCCGGCCTCCCACGCCGCGAACGTGAACGTTTTTTCCCAGAGCAGGTTGGCGGTGAGGGTGTGGATGGGCGGCGTCATCGCGGGGTCCGGCGGGACGGCTTCACAAAGACATAGTTGGTGATGAATGTCAGGCCCAGCATGCCGCCCAGCGTGCGGATGTTGCGCATGGCGCCGAAGACGGCCGAGAGCGGGCTGGCCTTGGGTTCCTGCACCCGCAGCAGCACGAGGCAGGAGAGCAGGGCGGGCGCGATCTGCAACACAAAGGCGTAGTGGTAAACCTTCATCGCATCCACGCCGTGCTCCAACGCCAGCGTGATCGCGGCGCCGCTCAGGATCGGCGCGACGGCGGTGACGACCGAGGTCACGGCGGTGTTGACGGCGATGGCGATGGTCTTGGCCTCGGGCGGGATGAGCTTCAGGAGCATGTTGAACAGCGCGAGCGTGAAGCCGGCCCAGGTGAAACCGTTCCAGGTCCACAGGCCGTACAGCAGCCAGGCGTTGCCGCGGTCGAGAAACAGCCAGATCAAAAACTGCGCCTGCCAGAGGAGGATGGCGAAGGCCATGACCGATTTGTTGCCGAAGCGGTCCAGCAGCCGGCCCCAGGCGGGCATGCTCACCGCGGCGGCCAGGGTGTTGAGGATGATGAGCAGGCAGACGCTGGCCACGGACAGCCCGAGCTGCTTGTACATGAACACCGGATAAAAGGGTCCCAGGCAGTTGTAGGCGAAGCCCCAGATCGCGCCAAACACGATGAACATAACCAGGGAGCGCGAGCGCCAGATCGTGTCCAGCTGCCCGCGCCAGGGCAGCGGGCCTTCGGAACTGACGGCGGTGGCGCCCAGCTTCAACCGGTGCTGCGCGAGGATCGACCAGCCGCGCAGCCCGACGGCCACCACAAAGATGCCCTGGAGCGCGAGCAGCGAGCCCCGAAAACGATCCAGCGTCGTCCAGACGAGAACGAGGAAAACGAAGGTCGCGACCTGGATCAGGCCGTTGCGGAAGCCGAAATACTTGCCGCGAATCCGCTCGGGCGACCATTCCTGCGTCCAGGAGTTCCAGCCCACGCCGTTGACCGCGGCGAGCAGGCTGAAGACAAAAAAGAAGCCGAGGAAGACGGGCGTGCTCGCCGCGGGGTTGTCGCGCGGCAGGAAGGTCAGGGCCACCGTCAGGCCCAGCCAGCCGGCGGCGTTGCCCCAGGCCGCCACGAGGGTGATATGCTTCGCCGGAAAATGATGCGCCAGCGCCGGCGTCAGGAAGATCTGGAGGAAGTTGCACCAGAACGGCAGCGACACGATCAGCCCGTAGGAGGCCTCGGAGAGGTGGAAGAACTCGGTCAGCAGCGCCGCGACGATGAAATTACCCGGCAGCCAGAGATAGCTCAGCGGCGACGAGGCGGCGCCGTCGATGATGCACAGCTTCAGCGCCTGGCGGAGGGGCGAGCGGTGCGGCTGGGTGGGAGTTGCATTCAAGCGATGAGCAGGTACGAACTTCCCCATAAAGACGCATGACTCGAATTATTAAAGCCAAAGTGCTGCGCTCGAAGAAAACGGTTGCAATCGCCCGGTGGCTGCTGGGGAAGCACCTCGTGCGGGCCACGCCGCGGGGACCGGTGGCGCGGATGATCACCGAGGTGGAGGCTTACCACAGCGCGCGCGACCGGGCCTGCCACGCCAGCCGCGGCCGCACCCGCCGCACGGAAACGCTCTTCGCCCCGGGGGGCGTGTGGTACGTCTACCTGTGTTACGGGGTGCACGAACTGCTGAACCTTGTGACCGGCCCCGCCGATTTTCCGGCGGCGGTGCTCATTCGCGGTGTGGACGGCATCCGGGGACCCGGGCGCGTGACCCGGGCGCTGCAGGTCGACCGCCGGCTCAACGGCGCGGCCTGCGCGCCCGGCAGCGGGCTGTGGATTGAGGACCGCGGCGTACGGCTGCCGCGCGGCGCCATCCAATCCACCCCGCGCATCGGCGTGGACTATGCCGGCCCGGTCTGGTCAACGAAGCCCTGGCGCTTCGTGCTGAACGCAACAGCTACACGCCGGTCCCGGCGAGAGGGCCGCTGACACAGGGATCGAGATACCTGCGGAGGAGCCATGCTAACGTTCAGGGATGAGCCACACCGGGTGGGGGCGTGGAAGTTGAAGGGGACGCAGCCCCGGCGCTGCGTTCTGGCCGCTGTATCGGGGTCTTATAATAGTGGATCAACAGCATCAGTTTCAGTAGGTGCTGATCCGGCATTCCTCCCATAATTGCGGTCCAATCATCTCTATGCTTGATAAAGAACTCCCTCAAAAAAGCATCCTCTTTCAAGGGCTTTAGAGTTCTAGACGCTGCATCGTCTTGATAACACACCGTCGCTAAGCCTTTAGCAGGCGTTCCTTCTGTTTTCAGCGTCGCAGTCTGCACAAAAGCGACGAGTTCACCAAAATCGATCGTTCCTTTTGGCAACTTGATGCTATCTCCAAAAAGTGATCCGCACTGCCCCTCAACCGATCCGTCCGGTCGTGCCTCAAAGAACCAACCGCCATCACACGGCACAATAAAGATGACGCTGGTAGGCTTGGAATCAGCCGCACACGCTGAAATTCCAAGGAGAAATGCGACTAAAGCCACAATTGTTCTCATCTTTTTGCCGGACAGTGTGGTTAGCCTCAGTTGAAGTGATGTTTTGTCGGAAGCGGGTTGAGGCTGGAGGCCCCAGATAAAGGCACGCAAGCCCTTGGCAGGCAATGAGGGAATCTCCTGAATTGAGGTTTTTGCGGCTGATAGCGATTCCGGCAAAAGCTCAATTCGCGGCGTGGCTGAGCCCGCATCCCGGTCCGATCCGGTCACGCAAGCCCTGGCGCTTCGTGCTGCGGCCGGCTTCCGGCGGGTGACGGACTCGGGCCGACGGCGGCCAGCACGTCGTCGACGCTGATGGCGTCCAGGGTGGGGCCGCGGCGTAGCACGCGCACGTGGTCGCCGGGCGGGGCCCACATCGCGGGATCGGTCGGGCCGAAAAGCAGCACGCACGGCGTGCCCACCGCCGCCGCGAGATGGCTCACCCCGCTGTCGTGACCGAGAAACAGGCGGCAGCGCGAAAGCACCGCGGCGAGTTCGGGCAGGGGCAGATTGTGGGCAAGGTGGACATGTGGATGTAGGAGCCTGCTTGCAGGCGATCCGATGGCCGTACGCGAAGCTGGTTGGTCGCCTGCAAGCAGGCTCCTACAGGTCGCGAGCCATTCCTGTTCCGCTTCGCCGACAACCAGGAGAATCGGATCATCGAGCCGTCCGATGAGTTCAATCCAGCGCTCCGGCGGCCAATTCTTGCGCGCGGATCCAGAACCCGGATGGATCGCCAGCGGCCGCTGGCGCGACTCAAGATCTAAGATGGAAGAGTGAAGATCAGAATCCGATCGAGGCAGAGCGAGTCCGACACGGAAGTCGGTGGTGGCAAGACCGAGCGGGCGCAGCGCCTCGCAAAAATGGCGCGCGGCCGGGGCCAGCGTGGGTTGGGCCGGCGCGGAGAGGAATCGCTGGCCCGGGCGCAGCGGGAAACGCCGGCTCAGCCAGCCATCGGGATCGGGCCAGTAATTGACGACGAGATCGAACGCGGCCAGCCAGGCGGCGAGTTCCGCGGGCAGGGGACCCTCGCGAAAGAACGCGCTCCACCGGCCGTCGTGCTGCGAATGCACCGCGTCGAGACAGCCTCCCCGCACGCCAAGTTCGCCGGCGGCGGCATTGCCGATCAATTCCAGGCGCGCCGCGGGCCACTGGCGGCGCAGCAGGCCGAGCGCCGGCAGGGTCACGAGGAAATCTCCCAGGGCGCCGCCTCTAAGAATCAGAATCCGCATGATGCTTTGCCCCGGAGGCCGCGAGACCGCGGCGAGAATGATCGGAAGCGGCGGCGACCCGGCAACGCGCGGCTGGCTCCGCTACTTCGGCGGCGCCGGCGACTTGGCGGGCTCGTGCTTGATCAGGGTGAGCGTCGCGGTGCCGAGGTTCAGTTGCAGCTGCATCTTCACCGGCAGCTTCGGCGGCGACTGCGACACCCACACCTGGATGTGGCCCTCGCGCGTGAAAATGCCCTTCGCGTCGCGCTCCATGCGCGGCACGAGCCGCAACGTCTTTAACGTGCCGAGCGACGTGGTGACCGTC
>CAZAFS010000264.1:0-5177 GCA_964484165.1 uncultured Opitutaceae bacterium
CACAACGTGTCCTGCACCATCTCCGTGCGCCCCGACGAGTGGCCGGCCGTGGCCGCCTTCATCTGGGAAAACCGCCAGAGCTTCACCGGGGTGTCGCTCCTGCAGGAGCAGGGCGACAAGGCCTACGCCCAGGCCCCCCGCGAGGCGGTGGTGACCCGGGAGGACGTCGCGAAATGGAACAGCCTGGTCTACCAGCCCGTGGACTACACCGCGCTGCGCGAGGAGGATGATCTGACCGAGCTCAAGCAGGTCATCGCCTGCGCCGGCGGGGCCTGCGAGCTGGCTTGAGACGGCGGGCCGGTGCGCCACGCCGCACTTGCCTTGCCGCGGCCGGCGCGCCGCAATGGCGGCGATGTTGGCGACCTGCCAGCCCGGCTACGAAAAACATCTCGCCCGTGAGCTCGCGGCCACGGGTGTGGCCGTCCGTGAACAGGGGTCCGGCTGGACCGTTTGCGCTGACCGCCCCGCGGGCGACCCGGAGCCCGCCTTTGCCCATTGGCTGCTGCCGGCAGCGCAGGAGCTGAGGGCCGGCGCGGTGAACGCGCTGGCGCAGCAGGGCATCGATTTTTTCGCACCCGCCCTGGCCGGTGAGCGCCTCGAGTCGGCCTGGCCCTGCGTCTGGCGCGGCGCCGGCGGGGTGAGCGGACTTTCCCGGCGGGTCGGCGCGGTGGAACGGGCGTTTCTTGCGTTGCTGCGCCGCCGCCTGCCGCGGATCGCCCGCCTGGCGGCGCGGGAGCCGCCCGTCGGCGCCGGGGCCGCCCGCGGATTGTTCGTCTACTTTACCGGATTCGACCGGGCGTGGGCGGCGCGCGGAGCGGTGCTGGGCGGCCAGCGGCGCATGGCCGACGATCCGGCGGCGCCTTCTCGCTCGTACCTGAAAATCGAGGAGGCCTACGGCGTGCTGGGGGCCGAGCCGCAGCCTGGCGACACGGTGATCGATCTCGGCGCGGCCCCGGGCGGCTGGAGCTACAGCGCGGCCAAACGGGGCGCCCGTGTCGTGGCGGTGGACAACGGTCCGCTCAAGGGCGGCGCGCTCGGCCATCCGCTCATCACCCATCGCCGGCAGGACGCGTTCGGCTTCCGACCGGAGCCGGGCGGGCGGTTTGACTGGCTGTTTTGCGATCTGGTCGAGGAGCCGCACCATGTGCTGCAGAACCTCGTCACGCCGTGGCTGGATCAACGCTGGTGCCGCCGTTTCATCATCAACCTCAAGTTCGGCCGCACGGATCCGGTGGCGCTGCTGGGCGAGTTGCGCGCGCGGTCCTCGCCGCTGGTGGCGTCCGCCGCCGTTTTCCGCATCCGCCACCTGTATCACGATCGCGAGGAATTCACCGTGGTGGGGGCGTTGTGACGGGCGGTCGATTTTTCCGTCGCCCGGAATCCCCCGACGCGATTTCTTTGTCCGGATACCACGGTCTGATGATTCCGCCGCTGCTCCCGGCATCCGCCGCCCAACCATGAAACCCAATGAAATCGCCGTCTGCGGCCTGGCGGCGGTGCGGGCCTTGTTCGCGCAAGACGCGGACGCGATCCGGCGCCTGTACTTCGATTATGCGACGGGCCGGCGGATCGGCATGATCTGTCAGGCGCTCGCGAAGTCGCGCCGGGTCTACCGCTGTGTCGAACCGGCCGAGTTGGAAAAGATCGCCGGCACGGTCCACCACGGCGGCATCGTGGCGGTCATCACCGCACGCGTGCCGCGGCCGCCGCGCCCCGAGGACCTGCGCCGCTGGGCTCGGGGCCGCGAGCCGCTGCTCCTGCTCGATCGCATCGCCAACGCCCACAACCTCGGTGCGATCGTCCGCACCGCCGCGTTCTTCGGCGTGGGGCGCATCGTCGTCCCGGACGACCCGCAGCAGGCGCGGCCGGGCGAGGCCACCTACCGCATCGCCGAGGGCGGCATGGCGCATGTCGAATTCTTTCGCGTGGCCTCGCTGGTCGATTTCATCCGCGAGTTGCGGCCGTTTTATGAGGTGATCGGCGCGACCGTGCGCGGGGCGGTGGCGGCGGACTCCAAGTCCGCCGCGCGAACCGGCCGGCCGGCGGCGCTCGTGCTCGGCAATGAGGAACACGGGCTGGCGCCCGCGGTGGCGGCCGCGTGCGAACGCCTGGTGACGATTCCCGGCGGCGGCGCGGTGGAGTCGCTCAACGTTTCCGCCGCCGCCGCCATCCTCCTCCATCGTTTTTTCGGGCGGAGCTGAGCGGCGCCGGCGCGGCGGGAACGGCTCAATACCGGCTCATGACGCCGTACATGACCCAGGTGATGGCGGCGGAGGCCATGACCATTCCGCTGAAACCGAAGACCGTGACCGTCTCGTCGCCCCGGCCGAGGATGAGGCTCGCGACGAAAAAGCCGTTCACGACGGCCATGACGACCAGGTAATCGCGGCGCCGGCGATTGGGCGGTGGCCTCAAATCCACCGGCGGTTCGCACTGGGCCTGGGCCCGCATGTTTTCCTGGACGATTTCCAGGGCGCTAATCGCTGCGGACGGCGGCAGGGGTGGCGGCGTGCCGGGCGGCCGCCTGTCGGCAGCCTGCATCTCCGGGGGCTGGTTGACGTTCTCGAACTCCCGGGCCTTGAACTGAAACTTCCGGTGTGGCGGAAAGATCTCCGCGCAATTTGGTCGGTCCTGCAGCTTTGACCACGGTCCGGCCGCGTGGGCCGAAGCCTCCGTCTTCGGCGTGATGGTGCCAACTTCGCCCAAGGTCCGCAGCTGTTCGCACGTGAACGGCCCCCGCACCGCATCGTCGATGCGCACAAAGATGGCCGGGGGCGTGGACATGGGGGAAAGGAGCCGGGGTGGGACGAGGGAGGGGTGCGGGCGCCGCCAACGTAGTCGGAGCGGGCCGGTCAGGGAAGGCGATTGTGCCGCCGCGCGGGCCCCGCTTGCGAACGGCACCGCGGAGGATTAAATAGGATGGTTCATGATTTCCCTCCACGAAGGTCGCGGCCCAGGCCCGAAAAAGGCGGTCGGCCGCAAGGTGTATTCGCTCCGCCTCACCGTGACGGGCGTCCAGCCGCGCATCTGGCGGCGGCTGCTGGTGCGCGAAACCATGTGGCTCAGCCGGCTGCACGAGGCCATCCAGGTGGTGTTCGACTGGTACGACTACCAGACGCACTTGTTCACGGTCGGGGAGAAGCGTTTGGGCAACCCGGTGGATCACGACGGCGTGGTCATCGAGGATGACCGCGACGTCGCGCTGGCGGATCTGCCGCACGGCGCGCCCGGCCATTGGAGTTACGATTACCTTTTCGCCGACGGCTGGCACGTGGACGTCCGCGTCGAAAAAGCCGCGGCCGCAGAGAAGGGGGCCGGCTATCCCCGGTGCGTGGCGGGGGAACGCGCCGGCCCGCCGGAGGACTGCGGCGGCTTGGAGGCGTACAAGGACATGCTTTTCTGCCTCAAACATCCTGAAACGGACCTGGGTCGCGAGTGGCGGGAATGGCTGGGGCCGGCCTATGACCCGGAAAAGTGCGACCTCGCGGCGATCAACCGGGCGCTGCGCCGCTTGGGAAGATGACAACCTGGCGGGTCGCGGCCGCCGGCCGGCTCACGCCTGCGACAACGGCGGCAGGGTGTCCCCGGTGCGGGTGGCGGCGATCGCCTGGACCTGCTGGCGGAAGGCGGGATGCCGGCTGAGCACGCGCTCGAAGCCGTCGCGCTTGAGCAGGAAGACGTCGCCGTAGCCCGCCGCGCGGGCGGCGGCGTTGCGCGGCCGGGCGTTGAGCAGGGAGGTTTCGCCAAAGAAGGAGCCGGGCCCGAGCGTCGCCAGCACCGTGCCGTCGGCGGCGATGATTTCAACTTCGCCCCGCTGGATGAAATACATCGCATCCCCCGGCTCGCCGGCGTGGAAGATCTCCTCCCCGGGAATGACGACCCGGGGCTGGAGTTCGAGCACGAGTTCCTCGAGCAGCCGGCGGTGCGCCCCCTTCAACATCGGCACCTTCTCGATGATGTCGGCGTTGAGGAAGAGTCCGACCTCCACCCGCAGCTTCGGGGGCAGGTCCGCCAGGACCGCGCTGACATTCCAGCCCTTGCGGCTGCGCCAGAGGTACCGGTAGTACTCGCGCACCCGGCTGCGCAGGGGAGAGGGTACCTCGTTGGCGCGCATGAACGCCTCCACCCGGTCGAGTTGTTCAAGGTGCTGCTCGTGCGCCGCGTCGAGCCGGGCAAACAGGCTGGTGACGTTGCCCAGCACGTAGCCGAAGAAGCCGATGCCCACCAGCATGCTGGCCGCGGCGTAGATCATCTGCAGCGGCGTCCGCGCGGTGATGTCGCCGTAGCCCACCGTCGCCAGCGTGGTGATGGTCCAGTAGACGGCGCGGATGTAGTCGACCCCCTTGTTCGCCGCGGGGCCGGCCGTGCCGCTGCCAAGCGAACTCCAGCCGCAGGCGAGGAGATTGACCACGATCGGCACGATGAAGCCCAGCGGGATCAGCCGCGCGAGCACGGGATGCAGGTCGGCGAAATCGTCCAGTAGCCGGCGGATGGAGAAGAGGTGGCGAATCATCAGCAACTTGACCAGGAGCGCATAGTCGGCGGTCGCCCCCAGCGAGGGTTCGAGCAGGGTGAACAGCGGGAGCGCCACGAGGCCGTCCACCGCCAGCGACCACCGGCGGCCGCCGACCGACGCCGCGGCGGCCGGGCGATCCCGCCGGCGGTGCGGCCAGTGGTTCGCGATCATCAACGCCAGCACGCCCACGTCGATCAGGTGGTCCACCAGCGCGACCCGAAACGTGTGGCTCAGGTAGACGATCCGCACCGGAATCCAGAGGCCCGCCGCCACCGCCGTGACGACATTGAGCAAGGCGAGCCACCGCCGAAGTGGCGGGGTGATACCTGGGGCCGCGGACAAGGCGGCTTTGTCCATCCGGTGCATGGGGCGGGAAGCTAGCGGGAACCAACTCCGTTAATGGAGCGTCCGGAGAATCCGTCAACACAGGCGCGCCGCGGCTGGCCGCCGCAGTTCCGCCTCCGCCTATTTGCCGGCCGTCGTGCCCGGCAGCGTGCCGGCCTCGACCGTGAGCATGGTGTCGGGATGGAGGTGCTTTTTGATCGCGCCGTTGACCTGGTCGAGCGTCAGCGCCGCGATTTTCCGCGGAAGCTCATCGATATAGCTCACCGGCAGGCCGCGCTGCGCGTTGACCAGCAGCTGGGCGGCGGCGCCTTCGCTG
>CAZAFS010000265.1:0-5164 GCA_964484165.1 uncultured Opitutaceae bacterium
CTGTCTTTGACGCCTTGCCCGGGATTGAGGTTCCCGTCGGCGGCATCGCGGGCAGCCTGGCGCGCCTGTGGGAAGGCAGCCCGGCGGAAGGCGGCCACGCGCCGTCGGAATTCCGCGCGTCGCAGATGAACCTGGTGCTGCATCTCGGGCTGCCGACCACGCCGGCCGACGGCTTGGAGCAGTTCAACGCCGCCCTGCGCTTCACCCAGCGCTATCCGGCGCGGATCATCGTGCTGTGCCCGCGGCCGGAGGGCGGCGCCGACCTCGGCATGCGGGCGAAAATCTACAGCGAGTGCTTCATCGGCCAGTCGCGCCATGAGATGAGCTGCATCGAGGCGGTGCTGTTGACCTATCCGCAGGAGAGCCGCGCCTTTCTCGAGGACCAGGTCTCAATCATCGTCGAGGCGGACCTGCCCATCTACTACTGGGTTCACCGCATGTCGCAGGTGCACAAGATCGCCACCTACGAATGGCTCCTGCGCAACTCGCGCCGCTTCCTCCTCGACAGCGCCGTCTGCACGCCCGAGGCGCTGACCTACCCGTGGCCCCGGCCCGACGGCTTCCGCGATCTGGCCGGCGCCCGCCTGCTGCCCGTCCGCCAATCGATCGGCCAGTTCCTCAGCGCCTACGCGCCGGCCGCGATTGCGCGCGGCCTGAAATCCGTGATCCTGGTCGGCCAGCCCGGGTTGGGCGCCGAGGGGCGGGTGCTGCTGGAGTGGACCCGGACGCGGCTCGCGGCCTGCGGCGCCGCGGAAACGCCGGCCCCGACCTGCGCGCTGCGGCCCGCCGCCGCCGGCGCGACGCTGTCGCTCGAGATGACGTTCACCTACGTCGACGCCCGGTATTTCCACTGGTGCGCCGACTTCGGCCGCGGCGGGGCCATCTTCGAGACCAACCTTGGCGGCAACCGGCAGGTGCTGCCGATGACCACCGGCCTGCTCGCGCCCGAGGCCGCGCTCGGCGAGGCGATCTTCTACTGAGGGGTCACGGATTTCACGGATCGATCGGGATGCCCGGGGGAGATTATCCATGAAAATCCGTGTGATCCGTGGTTAAGTACTGCCATGAAAAAGCGCGTGACCGGACTCGGCGGGTTTTTCTTCAAGGCAAAGAATCCCGGAAAACTCGGGGCCTGGTACCAGCGGCATCTCGGCATTCCCGTCGATCCGCAGTTCGTGGGCTGGGCGTTTCAGTGGCGCGACGCGCGAAACCCGCGGCAGAAGGGTGCCACGGTGTGGAGCGCGTTCGACGCCGGCACGGATTATTTCAAGCCGAGCCGGAAGCCCTTCATGGTCAATTTCCGCGTCTCAAACCTGAAGCGCGTGCTCGCGATCCTGAAGCGGGAGGGAGTGCGGGTGGATCCAAGGGTCGAGGAATCCGAGTACGGCCGATTCGGCTGGATCATGGATCCCGAGGGCAACCGCGTCGAACTCTGGGAGCCGCCGAAGTAGCGCGGCGCCACGGAGAACGCGCCGGACTTCGCCACCCTTCCGGTGGAAAATCGCGCCCTCAGGCCGGAACCGCCGGCGCGGCGAAACGCGCTGCCCTCCGCGCGCGAACCCGGAGGAGCACGACGCCGAGGTAGGCGGCCAGGACCAGGAGGTAGAGGGCCCGCATGCCGGTGACCATCGAGGCGAACTCAAGGAGCCCGCCGGCGACCGCTCCGAGCAGGTTCCAGCCGAACGCCGTGTTGGCCTCCGGGCGATCGCGGAAAAGCAGGGCAAAGCACGCCGCCGCGAAAAAGATCGGCGTGCCGACGAAGGCGAGGGAGAGCCCCAGCCGCGTGAATTCGTTCATCCGCAGCAGCACGTGCACGGGCACGAAATAGGCGGCGACCAGGGAACCGATCAGTCCGCCCATGCAGAGCGCCCACGGCAGGGGCCGCCATTGCGTGAGGAGCGTGGCGGCGAGCACCATGGCCAGGATGGAACCGAAGACCACGGCACTGGTCAGCCACGTTGCGCCCCAGAGCAGGGACATGGTCGTCACCGACTTCGTCTCCAGCAGGAGGAAGGCGAGCCCGAACAGGAACATTTCGCCATCGAGGCCGCCGCGGGCAAGGCTGCGCCGCATTTCGCGGGAGACGAGTGCGACGGAGGCGATGCTGACAAGGGCAATAAAGCCGATCAGCAGCTGGTAGAAGGAGCTGATCGTCCGATCCTGCAGGTAGAGAAATGGCCAGTCGTCTTGCAGTAATTGAATCTTGGCGAACAGGGGTTTCAGGAGCGGGAAGGCCACGCGCCGCTGCGCGCCGTTCACGTGCTCAAATGCCGCTCCGGCAAGGTAGATGTGGTTGAACACGCAATAATCGCCGGCTATCACGTAAGGCATCTGCTCGAAGGCCTCTGCCAGCATGCCCGAGAGCCGCTCGTTGATGTAGGCCGTGCTGGACATGAAATACAGGACCAGGCCGCCCTGGGGTGCGAGGTGAGCTCTGGCGGCCGCGATGCATTCCTGGGTATAGACGAAATTGTCCAGCCGCACATTCGACAGGGCGGAGAGCCGGGTCATCGAGTCGAGCGTGCCGAAAACGATCAGGTCGTATTTTTCGGTCGACTCATTCAGGAAGGCCCGGGCGTCGGTGTTGATCAGCCGCACCCGCGGGGAGTCGTACGGCCGGTTAGGGTGGAGCCGGCCGAGGTCGAGGATGACCGGATCGATCTCCACGGCATCCACGCGTTCCGCGCCTTCGTCGAGCGCGACCACCACGTCATTGCCGGTGCCGGCCCCCAGCACGAGCACCTTGCCCGGCGGGCGCCGGAGGTGGCGGTAGGGCAGGTGATACCCCTGGCCGATTTCGTCCTCCGATTCGGAACGCCGCAGGTGAAAGAGGTATTGATGCAGCGAGCCGTTGGCCAGGAGGGCGGTTTCCACATTCTGCGGCAGGCGCGTCACCCGGAGGGCGTAGTACGGGCTGTAATAATCGGCACGATCGGCGCGGCGGACGACGAGCAGCAGGGCCGCCGCGAAGACGGCGTAAAGCGCCGCCGTGCGCCAGCGGGCGCGGAAGAAGACGAGGCCGGCGGCCAGGAAGATGGCGAACCACAGCGGCGGTCTGGTGCGGGCGAAGCCAATGGCGGCAAAGGCGACCACCCCCACCAGCGATCCCAGGATGTCGCAGGCGTAGCCCCAGAGCGGCAACGCGCCCGCCCGAAACTCCTGCAACCGGTCCGCCAGCAGCTGACCCAGCGGCACGAAGCTGACGGCGCTCAGGAGAAAAAAGGCGATGATCGGCAGGCGGACGTCGCCCACGACCGGCGCCTGGGCGCCGAGGTCATAATAGAGCAGCCACAGGTGGTCCGTCACCGAGTTCTGGGTGAAGGCGACGCGACTCAGCAGCCCGCCCGCCGCGGCCAAGACGAGCAGGCTCGCCGGCCAGAGCCATAACAGGGAGCGCCGCGATGAACGCAGGCAGCCGAGACCCAGGCCGAGGAACGCGCTCAGCAGAATCAGATTGGGAAAATAGGCGAGGACCCGGACCTGCCCCGGCAGCCAGCGGATCAGGGTCAGCTCCTGGAAGAGGACCACAAAGGATACGGCGAACAGCTCGGCGCCGACCCGGGAGAGCGGGCGGCCGGGCGCCGCACTTTCAGGGCGGGGATTCAAGGATCAGCCTCGCACGTGAAGCACGGCGTAGGTTCGCTTGCCCTTACGCAGCAGCAGGTATTGGCCGAACAGCAGATCGTTGGCCGTGGCGGCCCGCGCAACACCGGTCACGCGGACGTTGTTGAGGTAGATGCCGCCGGCCTCGAGGTCCTTGCGCGCCTGGCCTTTCGACGGCGCCAAACCGGCCTGCACCACGAGGTCGGTGACCGGCAGGCCGGCATCGGCCAGCTTTGCCTTGTCGAGGTCCGTGGTCGGCACCTCGCCCACCACGTCCTCGAACACGGCCTCGGTGACGCCCTCGAGTCCGCCGCCAAACATGATCTCGCTCGCCCGGACGGCGTCGTCGCAGGCGGTCTGGCCGTGCACGAGCGTGGTGACCTCGCGGGCCAGGGCCCGCTGCGCGGCGCGCGCGCCGGGATTCTGCTTGTGCTCGGCGGCCAGGGCCTCGATCTCGGCGCGCGGCAGCAGCGTGAATTTCTTCAGGTGTTCCACCACCTGGCGGTCGTCGGTGTTGATGAAGAACTGGTAGAAACGGTAGGGACTCGTCTTTTTCGGATCGAGCCACACCGAGCCGCCGCCCGTGCTCTTGCCGAATTTCTGGCCCGCGGCGTCGGTGACGAGCGGGAAAACCAGGCCCCACACGGTCACGCCGAGCTTTTTGCGGATCAGATCGCAGCCGGCGGTGATGTTGCCGTACTGGTCGGTGCCGCCGATCTGCAGCTCACAGTTGAATTTCTCCCGCAGGTACAGGAAATCGAATGCCTGCAGCAGCATGTAGCTGAACTCGGTGTAGCTGATGCCGCTGTCGCTCGCGAGCCGCGAGCGCACGCTGTCCTTCGCCAGCATGACGTTCACCGAAAAGTGCTTGCCGACGTCGCGCAGGAAATCGAGGTGGGAGATGGGCGCGGTCCAGTCGGCGTTGTCCACCAGCCGGGCGGGGTTCACCTGTGTCTCGAAATCGATGAACCGGGACAGCTGTTGCTTGATGCACGTGACGTTGTGCGCCAGCTCCTCGCGGCTGAGGAGGTTGCGCTCGGTCGAGCGCCCGCCGGGATCGCCGATCATGCCGGTGGCGCCGCCCGCGAGCGGCAGGGGATGGTGCCCCGCGAGCTGGAACCGCCGCAGCGTGAGCTGGCCCATGAGATGGCCGACGTGGAGCGAGTCGGCGGTGGGATCGAAGCCGCAGTAGAGCGTGATCGGTCCGCTGGCGAGTCGCCGGCCGAGGCCGGCGAGGTCGGTGCACTCTGCGATCAAGTCGCGCCATTGCAGGTCTTCGAGGAGGCTCATGGAAATCCGGCAGGTTATCGGGGGCTGGCTCAGTTTGCGCTGTCATCGCGAGCCCGGTGCAGCCGGGCGTGGCGATCCAGCTGGATTGCTTCGTCGCCCGTTTCTGTGGGCTCCTCGCAATGACAATCTGAGTCAGGAGCGGTTATCGCGGCGGAGGGGGATGCGGACAAGGGGATTTTTCAGCCGGCGGCGCGGCGCCCCGGCCGCGCAAGGCCGGTCAGGCCGCATTCCTAAAATCTCATTTTGCCGTCTGTCATCCTGAGCGCAGCGA
>CAZAFS010000266.1:0-5158 GCA_964484165.1 uncultured Opitutaceae bacterium
ACGCCAATCCTGGTCGAACGGCACCACGGTGCGTGCGGGCGTCGGCGATCCGGCTCTCTGGGCGGTGGTGGCGCAGGCTGCGGCGGTCAGGCCAGCCAGCGCCACGGCCAGCCAGGCGCGCGGGGCAATTGGGCGGGGGCGAAAGTTCATTGGTCTCAGACGTTGGGAACGGCACCGCGATTTCACCGTGGAACGCGGCGAGAGGCGAGGGGATGCCGCCGCCAGGATTGGGGCGTGTTTTCAGGCTCTCGTTTTTGCCACTTGTCATCCTGAGCGCAGCGAAGGATCCAGTGAGATTCTGCAGCGAGCTCCGACCGGGTCCCACTGGATTCTTCACTACGTTCAGAATGACAACCCGATTCTAAAGACACGCCCTAACTAGTAACAACCGGAGCGCGGCCTGCAAACCGCGACGGAGAAATCTCCCGTCTGTCCGCCCGCCAGCCGATCCGCGCAGCTTGGACGTGTTTCCATAGTGTCATTGCGAGGAGCCCTGTCGGGCGGGGCGACGAAGCAATCCAGTCCCTCGACTCCGCTCGGGACCGTGAGCTTGTCGAACGGCTGGATCGCCATCCTCCTTCGCCAAGGCTACGGAGGACAGGCTGGCCCGCGGGGAGCGGGCCTCGCGATGACAAGACATTTTGAAAACACGCCCTATTCCTTTTCCGCCCGCATGTGGCGGTGGACAAATACGTAGTACATGGTGCCCAGCACCACGAAGGCGCCGAAGATCCAGAGCGTCACGGGCACCAGTTCTCCCCGCTCAACTTTGGGTCCGACGTGGACGCCGAACCACGCGAGCACGGCGCACCAAGTCGCCGAACCGATCAGCGTGTACAGGGAGTAGAGCCGGAAATCCAGGCGCACGATGCCGGCCGGGATGCCGATGAGGTGGCGCACCACCGGCAGCAGACGGGAGAAAAAGATGCCGAACGGACCATAGCGGTCCGCCCACCGCTCCGCGGCGACCACTTTTTCCGGGGAAATCACCACCAACCGTCCGCTCCGCACGACCCAGCGCTTCAGCCACGGCCACCGCGCCAGCCGGGAGGCCAGGCGATCGAGCAGCCGGTCCGCGACCACGGCGTAGCGCAAGACGAGCGGCCGGCCGGCCAGCCGGGAGACCCAGTACATCACCGTGGCGCCGATCCAGGAGCCGAGGGCCCCGGCGATGACGACGCCGACGACACTCATCCGGCCCTGGGTATACGCGAGGTGCGCGGCAAAGGGGATCACGAACTCGCTCGGCAGCGGCAGGACCGAGCTTTCGATCGCCATCAGCAGCACGATCAACGGATAGCCGCCGCTCGCGAGCGATTGCTGGTACCACTCGATCAACTGCCGGAACATTTCATGCATGGGGGCGGGGCCAACAAAAAAGGCAGGTCGAAACGATTCGAGCCTGCCTGGAAAACGGCGCCAGCCGGCGGATCAAGCCTCCGGCTTGGTTTTGCGCAGGCCCATGACGCGGCTGCCCTCTTTCCACAGGCCGTGCTTCTTCAGCAACTCCACGCGCTCAAAGCGCTTGAGGACGTTGCGCTTCTTGCCGACGCCTTTGACGGACTGCAGGCTTTTGTGCTGGGACATGAGGGAGTTCAGGCGGATGGTTGCGGTGGCGGAAAGGGGCCGGGTGTAGAGGTAGCCCGCGCCCATGACAAGTACTTTTCCGAAACGTGCTCCGCGCGGACCACGATCCACTCGGGAACGTCGTAGGGATGCCGGGCCCGGAGCCACGTCTCCAGCGCGACCGCCTGCTCGGGCAGGAACTTGAACAGGAGGCGGTACTCCTGCGTCGATTCCACCCGCCCCTCCCAGCGGTAATGCGAGCTGACGGGTCCCTCCACCTGCACGCAGGCGGCCAAGCGGAGCTCGACGGCTTCGCGCGCGAGCCGGGTGGCGTCAGCAGATGTGGCCACGGATGTCCAAGCTATCAACATTTGGGATTTCGGATCGCGGATTGCGGATTGGTGCCATCAAAGGCCGGGAGCCAAACGATTCAAGGCCAGACGCTTGGCAGTCCGCCGGTTGCCGCCCCAACCTGTTGGTCACGTGAGCCAATCCAAATTCCGAAATCCCCAATCCCCAATGCCGAATACCCTTGACCCCGGGGCGGGGGCACGTAGCCATTGCCGTTCCCGCCGACTCCCAGCGTTTTGCCATGCGTGACGATTACATCAAAGAGGCCCAAAAGGTCATTACCGACCCCAATATTCTGATCAACGTGGTTTCGCGCCGCGTGAAGCAGCTCAGACGGGGCAGCCGTCCGCTGGTCGAGTCGCTCGAAAAGCTCGCACCGGAGGACGTCGCGTTGCGCGAGATCATCGAGGGGAAGATCAGCCACGAAATCCCGGAGAACTGACGCGCCGACGCGGGCGGGCGCAGCAAGTCCGGACCGCCGGCGCGGCCAGCCGTGCCGACCGTGAACGCCCATGTCCGCCCAGTCCCGAGATCCCGCGCGCTACACTGAGATCCGCAATTCGAAGGCGTTGCGGGACTATTTCATCGAGCATCGGTTTGAGGCGGGCATCGCCCTGCGGGGCACGGAGGTGAAATCGATCCGGAACGGCCGCGCGCAGATCAACGACGCCTTCGGCCGCCTGGAGAAAGGCGAGGTGTGGCTCTACAACGCCCACATCGACCCCTACGAATACGGGTCGGACAACAACCATGACGCGCGCCGCCCCCGCAAGCTGCTCCTCCACCTGCATGAAATCCGCCGCATTGCGCAGGCGATGGAGGCGGGCGGTCGGGCACTCGTGCCGCTCCGGCTGTATTTCAAGCAGGCATTGGTGAAGATCGAGTTGGCGCTGGGTACCGGCAAAAAGCAGTTCGACCGGCGCGAAGACCTCAAAAAACGCGCACAGGTGCGCGACATCCAGCGCGCGATGCACTCCCGCCGTTAGCCCGCATCCATCACACACTCGCGTGTAATGGATGCACCCTTTGGGCCGACTTTGTCGGGGCTAACCGCGACCAAATCGCCTTGCCCCACCGCTGCGGCGGGGCAAGGGGATGCCCCTGAAGGAGAAAAAGCGCGATGCATCCGGGTAGCTTCGCCGGCGCGGCCCGCCGGTGTCCTTACAGGTTCGCGAGGGCATCCTTGAGCATCGGCGGATTTCCGTCCGGCCAGTGCTTGATGATGCGTTCCGCCAGCGTCTGCCAGGTCACCGGCTTGAAAATGGTTTCGCGGAGTCCGGGCACGGTGCTGAAATCCGTCCCGGCCAGCTCGGCCTGATGGCCGGTGATCATGATCGCGGCGGTCTGGGGACGCAGCGCGTGCGCACGATGGAGAAACTCGATGCCGTTCATGTCCGGCATGGAGTAATCGGTCACGATTACGCCGATCCCGAGGCGCGCCAGGTCGACAAGGGCGGCCTGGGGCCGGGTGTAGCCCAGGATGGGACAACTCAGGTTGTCGGTGAGGAGTTGAGTCATGACCTCGACGTAGGATTTCTCATCGTCGAGAAACAGGACGGCGCTGGGCGGGGTCGGAATCACCGGAAGAAGGGTGGGGGTGGCGGGGGGTCGCCGCTGGCAGATTTATACAGAAATTAGTATTGGTAAAGTAGGAATTCAATCGGGCAGGCTTGCCGCCCGGCCGCGAACCGGCTACGGCGGTGGGCGTGCTGCACCTCGTGCTGTTTGAACCGCAGATCCCCCAGAACACCGGCAATGTCGGCCGGCTTTGCGCGGTGACGCGGTCGCGCCTGCATCTCATCCATCCCCTCGGCTTTCGCATCACCGACCGCCAGCTCAAGCGCGCGGGGATGGACTATTGGCACGCGCTGGACGTGCACCACCACGAGAACTGGGCGGCATTCCAGCACAGTCCGGCCGGACCGCGCCGGCTCTGGCTGTTCACCACCAAGGCCGTGCAATCATTCTGGGACGTGCGCTACGCCGACGGCGACGGCCTGCTGTTCGGCAACGAGGGGGCGGGCTGCCCGGAATGGCTGCACACCGCGGTGGGCGACGCCTGGCGGGTCAACATTCCGCACGCGGACAAATCGATGCGGTCCCTGAATCTTTCGACCGCCGCCGGCATCGCCTGCTATGAAGCCCTCCGGCAGATCGGCCGCGAAGCGCAGGAGCCGGGGGCCGCCCGAGGGTAGAGGGGAGTTTGTCATTGCGAGGCGTCCCGCGATCGCGGGAGGCCGAAGCAATCCAGCTGGACCCCGACCGGGTCGGGGCTGGATCGCCACGGCCCGCGGTGCGGGCCTCGCGATGACACGGCAAATCAGCCCACTTCACGGTTGAGCCCGGGATGGACAGCCGCCCGCCCAGGCGTCTTACTGGCGACGCCGCTTTGATCAAAGCGGATCCAGCATGAACGGAATCCCGGTCCTACACGTCGAAGGAGACGGCATCGCGCGGGCGTGGGAGCAGTCCCTCATCGAGCTGCATCAGCAGGGCTGCAGCCTCCAGACGGAATATGACAAGCCCGGCGATCCGCCCAGCAAGGACGCGACGATGATCATCACGATCGCGGATCCGCTGAGCGAGCCGATGATCCACAAGGATTTTCCCGGCGGCCCGGTGGAATTGCAGGAGTACGTGATGGAGGTCTGCGAGGGCATCAAGGACCATCTGGTGCGAAATCCGGACGACCCGAAGGACACGCGCTGGGAATACACCTATCACCAGCGTTTGTTCGGGTACCAGGTGCCGGGGAAGCCGCCGTTTGACCAGATCGAGATCCTCGCGCAGAAGCTCGCCCGGACGCCGCACACCCGCCGCGCCCAGGCCGTCACCTGGAAGGTGTGGGAGGACAACGACTGCTATGATCCCGCCTGCCTGCAGAGCGTCTGGTGCCGGGTGCTGGAGGATGCGGGCCAGCCGGTCCTGAGCATGAATGTGCGGTTTCGGTCCAACGACGCCTACAAGGCGGCGTTCATGAACATTTTCGCCCTGGTGCAGCTGCAGCAGCGCATCGCCGCGCGGGTCGCCGGGCTGACCGGTCGGGCGGTGCGGGTGGGCCGCTACGTGCACATGGTGGACAGCTATCACCTGTACGGCTCCTATTTCGGCGAGTTCGAACGCCGGTTTCTCGGGGCGCTGCAAAAGCGCACGTTCGAGCAGCGCACGATGCGCTACGCCGACGTGAAGGCCATGATGGAGGAGGCGCGGCCGGCCATCCTCGAAAAGGCCCGGACCATGG
>CAZAFS010000267.1:0-5154 GCA_964484165.1 uncultured Opitutaceae bacterium
CAGAGGCGGGCCCTCCAGATTGGAGGGACGACCTCCGCGTCGTCCGTGGTGCGGCCCGGCGCCGGTGATTTGCAGCAGCGGCTTCTGGTCGGCACGCGGATGATAAGCGGGGCTTCTGTTGGCGGGAAAGCGCCCGGAAAAACGCCGCGGCGACTTGTCGAAGTAGTTAGGCGCCTTACCGTCTGCCGCCTTATCGTTTCATCGCCGAACTATCTGTCCGCATGTCCCTGCTGCTCCTCAAAGAAGTCCCGAAGTACGAGTGCCTGCTCGAGCGCTCCAAGCGTTATCCCGACCTGGATCCGTCGGCAATGGAGGCCTTTCTGCATTTGCTGCGGACGAGCACGGACGTGATGGACGCGCTCGGCGATCTACTGGCGCACTTTGAGATTTCCCAGGGCCGGTTTGTCGTGCTGATCCTGCTCAATCGCGATCCCGACAAGCCGGTCAATCCCGCCGATCTGGCCGACCGCGCCAACGTCACGCGCGCCACCATGACCGGTCTCATCGACACGCTGGCGCGGGCCGGCCTCGTCACGCGTGAGGCGGCCGCCGCCGACCGTCGCATGATGCTGGTGCGGCTGACGGCCGAAGGCCGGCGCTTTCTCGACCGGATTCTGCCCGACTATTTCCGCCGGATTGCGGCGGTGATGAGCCGCCTGACCGAAGGCGAGCGCAAGACGCTGGTGAGCCTCATGGGCAAGGTCGGCGAATGCATCCCGGCCATCAACGGCTGAGGGCCGCGCCCGGCCCCCGCATTTTCTTCCGCCACCCAAACTCAACTCTCCCGTCTATGCTCAAGCGCTTTTTCCTCATGCTGGGCGCCATCATCGTGGTGGTCGCGGCCCTGGCTTTCATCAAATACCGGCAGGTCAGCGGGATCATCGCCCGCTCAAAGGCGATGCGACCGCCGCCGATCGCCGTCGCCTGCACCACCGCCGGCGAAACAGTCTGGCAGCGGCAGCGACACGCCGTCGGCAGCCTGGCGGCCGCGGAGGGGGTGACGGTCAGCAATGAGCTGGTCGGCAAGGTCAAGAAAATCGCGTTTGAGTCCGGCGCCCGGGTGCAGCAGGGCGACCTCCTGGTGCAGCTCGACATCGCTCCCGACGAGGCGCAACTGCGCGGACTGGCGGCCCAGGCCACCCTGGCCCGCATCAATCTCGAACGCGCCGAGGACCTGCGGCGGAACAACACCAACGCCCAGGCCGACATGGACGCCGCGCAGGCGCAGTATGACCAGGCCGTCGCGGCGGTGGACAATCTCAAGGGCACGATCGCGAAAAAGGTCATCACCGCGCCGTTCGCCGGGCGGCTGGGCATCCGCCAGGTCGATCTCGGCCAGTACCTGGCCGCCGGCACCCCGATCGTCACCTTGCAGGCCCTGGATCCCATTTTCGTGAACTTCTCCCTGCCCCAGCAGGACCTGGTCGGACTCACGGTGGGCCAGGCCGTCGAGGTCAAGCTGGATGCCTATCCGGGCGAGACGTTCAAAGGGGCGGTCACCGCAATCAATGCCAAGGTGGATGACGCCACCCGCAACATCCAGGTGCAGGCGACGCTGCCGAACCCGCAGGAGCGCCTGAAGCCCGGCATGTTCGCCAGCGTCGACGTGCTGCAGGCCCAGGAGGACAAGTTCGTGACGCTGCCGCAGGCGGCCATCGTCTACAATCCGTACGGCAACGCCGTGTACGTCCTCGAGCAGACCAAGGACACCGCCGGGGCGCCGACCCTGCTGGCGCGCCAGCGCTTCGTGCAGCTGGGCGAGACCCGCGGCGACCAGGTGGCCGTGCTCAAGGGCGTCAGCCCGGGCGACCAGGTCGTCACCGCCGGCCAGTTGAAGCTGCGCAACGGCGCGGCCGTGCAGATCAACAATTCGGTGGAGCCCGCGGATGATCCCGCGCCGAACCTGCCCAACACCTGAGCCCCGGGCCATGCATTTCACCGACATCTTCATCAAGCGGCCGGTCCTGGCGACCGTCATCAGCCTGCTGATCCTGCTGGTCGGCTACCGCTCGATCGAGCTGCTGAACGTTCGGCAATATCCGGTCAGCAACAGCGCGGTGGTGACAGTGACCACCATCTACACCGGGGCGAGCGCGGACCTGATCCAGGGCTTCATCACCACGCCGCTCGAACGGCAGATCGCCAGCGCGGACGGCATCGATTACATCCAGTCGAGCAGCACGCCGAGCGTCAGCACCATCAGCGTCTACCTGAAGCTCAATTACGATCCGAATGCGGCGCTGACCCAGATCACCTCGAAGATCAACAAGGTGCGGAACCAGCTGCCCGCGGGCACGCAGGATCCGACGATCGACGTGCAGGTCGGCGAGACGACGGCGGCGATGTACCTGAGCTTTGCCAGCGATTCGCTGGATAATAACCAGATCACCGACTACCTCACGCGGGTGGTGCAGCCCAAGCTGGCCGCGGTCAGCGGCGTGCAGAGCGCCCAGATCATCGGCGGGCGCACCTTCGCCATGCGCATTTGGTTGAAGCCGGACAAGCTGGCGGCCTACGGCCTTAGCCCGGCCCAGGTGGAGCAGGCGCTGGTGGCGAACAACTCGCTCGCGGCGGTGGGCTCGACCAAGGGCGCGATGATCGAGGTCAACCTCAACGCCGCCACCGACCTGCACACCGCCGACGAATTCCGCCGGCTCGTCCTCAAGGATCAGGACGGCGCGATCATTCGGCTGGGCGACGTGGCCGACGTGGTCCTGGGGGCGGAGAATTACGACAGCGAGGTGCACTTCGGCGGCAAGGCCGCGACCTTCATCGGCATCAACGTCCTGCCGACGGCCAACACGCTGACCGTGATCGACGAGGTGCGGAAGGTCTTTCCCGAGATCCAGGCGCAGCTGCCGGCCGGGCTCACCGCGGGCATCCCCTACGACTCCACTGCCTACATTCACAATGCGATCGACGAGGTGATCCAGACTCTGGTCGAGGCGCTGGCCATCGTCGTCGTGGTCATCTTCCTCTTCCTCGGCTCGGTGCGATCGGTGATCATCCCGCTCGTGGCCATGCCCCTGTCGCTGGTCGGCGGCTGTTTCCTCATGCTCGCGATGGGCTTCTCCATCAACCTGCTGACCCTGCTGGCGATGGTGCTGGCGATCGGGCTGGTGGTCGACGACGCCATCGTCGTGGTGGAGAACATCCACCGGCACATGGAGGAGGGCCTGTCGCCGATGGAGGCGAGTCTGAAGGGCGCGCGGGAACTCGGCGGCCCGGTGATCGCCATGACCATCACGCTCGCCGCGGTCTACGCGCCCATCGGCTTCCAGGGCGGCCTGACCGGCACGCTCTTCCGCGAGTTCGCCTTCACCCTGGTGGGCGCGGTCCTGATCTCGGGCGTCATCGCCCTCACGCTCTCGCCCATGATGTGCTCGCGGCTGCTCACCCACGACGCCGACAAGAAGGGTTTCGCCCATTTTTTGGATGGGCAGTTCGACTGGCTGCGCGTTCGCTACGAACGCCTCCTGCACGGCGCGATGAAAGGCTGGCCGGTGTTTCTCCTGATCCCGGTCGTCGCGCTGCTCCTGCTCCTGCCGTTCTTCAAGTTCACCCCGGACGAACTGGCGCCCAACGAGGACCAGGGCCTGATCATCGCCTTCTCCCAGGCGGCGCCCGACGCCACGGTGGATCAGACGGCCCTGTACGCGAAGCAGATCAACGATGTCTTCGCCAGCTATCCGGAGACGGCAAACATTTTCCAGCTGGTCGGCATGGGGTCGCCCAATCTCGCCATCGCCGGCATGGTGCTCAAGCCGTGGGACCAGCGGAAACGCGGCTCGATCGACCTGCTCCCCGCGGTCACGGCCAGGATCAACCACATCACCGGTCTTTACAGCCGGGTGTTTCTGCGCCCGCCGCTGCCGGGCGGCGGCGGCGGCGCCCCGGTCCAGTTTGTCGTGGTGTCCACGGACGCGCCCGAACGGCTGGCCCAGGTGGCCGACGAGCTGACCAAGCGGGCGCAGCAGAGCGGCCTGTTCTATTTCGTGGACAGCGATCTGAAGTTCGACCAGCCGCGGGTGGACATCGACATCGACCGCAACAAGGCGGCCGATCTGGGGGTGAACATGCAGCAGGTGGCGGCGGACATCGGCTCGTTGCTCGGCGGCGGCTACGTCAACTATTTCAACATCCAGGGGAACAGCTACCGGGTGATCCCGCAGGTGGAGCGGGCCGACCGCCTCAATCCGCAGCAGCTGGGCAACTACTACGTCAGCACCGGCCACGGCCGCCTGGTGCCGCTGTCGACCTTCGCCACGATCCGGCATTCGGTGCAGCCGCAGGCGTTGAACCATTTCCAGCAACTCAACGCCGCCACGATCAACGCGGTGCCGGGGGTGCCGCTGGGCCAGGCGCTCGACTACCTCCGGGCCCAGGCCGGCCAGCTCCTGCCCGACGGCTACAGCGTCGACTATGGCGGCCAGTCGCGGCAGTACGTGCAGGAGGGCGGCTCGCTCCTGATCGCGTTCGTCTTCGGCGCGTGCATCATCTTCCTGGTGCTGGCGGCGCAGTTTGAAAGCTTCCGCGACCCATTCATCATTCTGCTCGGCAGCGTGCCGATGACGCTGGCCGGCGCCATGGTCTTCCTCTTTCTCGGCGCGTCCACCAGCAACATCTACACCAAGGTCGGCCTGATCACCCTCGTCGGCTTGATCGCCAAGCACGGCATCCTGATCGTGCAGTTCGCCAACCAGCTGCAGGGCGAGGGCATGACCAAGCGCGAGGCCATCGAGCATGCCGCCGCCGTGCGGCTGCGGCCCATCCTCATGACCACGGCGGCCATGGTGCTCGGCGTGGCGCCGCTGCTGGTCGCCACCGGAGCGGGCGCGGCCAGCCGTTTTGCCATGGGCATCGTCATTGCCACGGGCATGTCGGTGGGCACCTGCTTCACGCTGTTCGTGGTGCCCGCGGTCTACCTGCTCATTGCCCGCGACTTTCAAAAGACCCGCGCGGTGGCGGCCCGGCCGGCGCACCCCGCTGTCTGATTTCTGCCTGTCTCCAACCCCCTTACGCCTATGAAGTCCTTGGTTCTGCCTTCCATGCTCGCCGCGGCCGTCGGTTTTGCGGCCGTGGTGCGGGCGGAATCGGCGCCGGCGGTGCCGGCGACGCTGGATTTGAAAACGGCGGTGGGACTGGCGCTGGAGC
>CAZAFS010000268.1:0-5140 GCA_964484165.1 uncultured Opitutaceae bacterium
GATCGGCCGGGCCGCCGAGCTGCGGATCCTGCGCGGGGTGGAGTTGCTGACGCTGAGCGTCGCGCCGATGGAAATGCCGGGGACAAGCAGCGAATAAGAGAATGAGGGAATCGGGGAATGGGAGAAGGAGGGAGGAAGCAAAGCGTTTCCCCCACTCCCCGGCCAAGCCGGTTTGTAACGTAATACGTTACAAGCACCCCGGGACCGGCACGGCCAGCGTCTTGAGGTCAAGCCGCTCCATCGGCAGCGTGCTTGGGAGGCCGGCGGCAGGCGCAGGCGCAGTTCAAGCTTCATTTCCCCACCCGGCCTGATAATTTTCGCCCGTGCACGACGTCACGGTCATGTTGCAGCGGATTGAGCAGGGTGACCCGCAGGCGGCCGACCAGCTCCTGCCCCTGGTCTATGATGAGTTGCGCCGGCTTGCCTCGGCCAAGATGGCCCGCGAATCCGGCGGCCAGACGCTCCAGGCCACGGCACTGGTCCACGAAGCGTGGCTGCGGCTCGGCGGCGACCAGCAACCCGCCTGGCAGAACCGCGCCCACTTCTTTGCGTCCGCCGCCGAGGCCATGCGGCGTATCCTCATCGAGCGCGCCCGCCGGCGCCAAACCCAACGTCATGGCGGCGGATTGCAGCGCGTGGATGTCAACGACTCCGCCCTCGGCATCGCGGCGCCGGATGAAGCCGACGACGAGTTGCTGGCGGTGCACGAGACGCTGGAGCGCCTCTCCCGGCACGATGCCCGCAAGGCGGAGCTGGTGAAACTCCGCTACTTCGCCGGTCTCACCATCGAGCAGGCGGCCGAAGTGCTGGGAATCGCGGTGCCCACAGCCAAACGCGACTGGACCTACGCCCGCGCCTGGCTTTTCAAGGAAATCAATCAGAGCCGGCATAGGTGAAACCACCGCCCGGCGGGGGCCCGGCGGATCCGCCGGCGGCCCCACGCCCATTCGAGTGATCCTTTTGGGAGGAAAAAATCGCTTTGAGAGCTGAACCCACTCACCTCTCCCAACCTCTACCTCCTCCTCCCATGAAGAATCTTACCGCTCTCATCTCCCTGTTCGCGATCGCCAGCCTGGCAGTCCTCGCGGTCGCTTCCGTTCTCGGCTTTTGCTCTCCGTCCTGGTCTGTGGCCTCGCGCATGATTGGATTGTCCTGCGCCGCCGGCATGCTCGCGATGTTCGTCACGGATTACGCCCCGCGTCGCCCGTACGGTGTCAGCGCCGTCGCGCGCGCCGCGGAGGCGAAGCGCGAATACGTCCCGGTTGTGCGGGCCGCCGTCAGTCAACAGCGGATGGTCCCGGCGAAGGCACGGCCATTTTGGGGCGCGGCCCCCGCCGGAGCCATGGCCACGCTCGGTTTGAGCAACGACCCGGCGACGGTGTCGCCGTCCTGACGGCCCTGGCCCTCGCCCTGCTCCCCAACATCGCCAGAGCGCTCATGAACGAGTCTCGCGAACGCGAAGAACAGATTTTCGCCGAGGCGCTGGCCCTTCCCGCAGGGGAACGGCCGCGCTTCCTCGTCCACGCCTGCGGGGACGATGCCGGCCTGCGCCAGCGGATCGAAGCGCTGATACGAGCGCACGAGTCGGCGGGCGGGTTCATGGCGGCAGCGCCGCCGCCGGCGGATGCCGCGCCCCCGGCGGCTCCGCCCGACTCGGCGGACGTCCCGGGAAACCGGATCGGCCGCTACAAGCTCCTCCAGCAAATCGGCGTGGGCGGCTGTGGCGTCGTTTGGATGGCCGAGCAGGAGGAACCCGTGCGGCGCCGGGTCGCGCTCAAGATCATCAAGCTTGGCATGGACACCAAGGCGGTCATCGCCCGCTTCGACGCGGAGCGCCAGGCGCTCGCGCTCATGGATCATCCGAACATCGCCGGGATCCTGGACGCGGGCGCGACGGACACCGGCCGACCGTTCTTTGTCATGGAGCTGGTGCGCGGCGTGCCGATCACGCAGTATTGCGACGAAAACAACCTGTCGACTTCCGCGCGCCTCGAGCTCTTCACGCAGGTCTGCCACGCGGTCCAGCACGCCCACCAGAAGGGCATCATCCATCGCGACCTCAAGCCCTCGAACATCCTGGTCACCCTCCACGACGGCGTGCCGGTTCCCAAGGTGATCGACTTCGGCATCGCCAAGGCGACGCAGGGCCGGCTCACCGACCACACGCTGTTCACCGCCTTCGAGCAGTTCATCGGCACCCCCGCTTACATGAGCCCCGAGCAGGCGGAGATGAGCGGGCTCGATATCGACACCCGCAGCGACATCTACTCGCTCGGCGTCCTCCTCTACGAACTCCTCACCGGCCGGCCGCCGTTCGATCCCAAATCGCTCCTGCAGGCCGGCCTCGACGAAATCCGCCGGGTCATCCGCGAGGTCGATCCGCCCAAGCCTTCGACGAACCTTTCGACCCTCGCCGCCGCCGATCGCATCATGGTCGCCCGGCATCACGGCACCGAACCCGCCCGGCTTTCCCTCCTGCTGCGCGGCGATCTCGATTGGATCGTCATGAAGGCGATGGAGAAAAACCGCGCCCGCCGCTACGAGACGCCGACGGCGCTGGCCGCAGACATCGTCCGGCATCTGCACGACGAACCCGTCGTCGCCAGCCCACCCGGCGGCTTTTATCGTCTCACCAAGTTCATCCGGCGCCACCGTCTCGC
Organism: uncultured Opitutaceae bacterium; assembly: GCA_964484165.1. Lineage (GTDB taxonomy): Bacteria > Verrucomicrobiota > Verrucomicrobiia > Opitutales > Opitutaceae > Fen-1467. Next base: position 2,661 of record CAZAFS010000268.1, read on the forward strand.
CTGTGCGGCGGCCGCCGCGGTGGCAATCGCCCTCGTGGCGGGCACGGTCGTCAGCACGTGGCAGGCGGTGCGGGCCACGCGGGCCGAGCGAACGGCCAGCCAGGAGCGCGCCCGCGCGGAGGGTCTGCTGGCGTTCATGCTCGGCGACCTGCGGACGCAACTGGCGAAGGTCGGCCGGCTGGACGTGCTGGAGGCGGTCGGCGACAAGGCGATGGCCTATTTCGCCTCGCGGGAGGCGCGCGACCTGGACGACCCCACGCTCGCGAGCCTCGCGAAGACCCTCACGCAGATCGGCGAGATCCGGATGGACCAGGCACGCTATGCCGAGGCGACGGCGGCTTTTGCGGAGGCCTACCGCCGCGCGTCGGCCCTGGCGGCGCGGCATCCGCGAGACGGCGACATGCTCTTTGAACGCGGCCAGGCGGAATACTGGAATGGATTCGTGCACTGGAAGCGCGGCGAGCTGGCCGCCGCCACCGACTGGTGGATGCGCTATCACGACACCTGCCTGGCCCTGGTGGCGCTCGATCCGTCGCGGTCCGCTTGGCGCAGCGAGCTCGCCTATGGCCAGCACAACCTCGCGGTCCTGCGCCGGGAGCGCGGTGAATTCGCGGCGGCCCGCGCCGATTTCCTCGCGGAACTGGCGACGCTGGAGAAGATGCTCGGGGAAAAACCGGGTGATCTGGAATTGCGCTTTCGGATTGCCGATGGGCACTCTTGGCTCGGGAGCCTGGCGGAGCAGCAGGGTGAATTTACGGAAGCGCTGAACCAGTATGTCGCGCAGACGACCCAGCTCGAACAACTCGTGGCAACGGAGCCGCGCACGGCGCGCTGGCGGTTCCAACTCGCCGATGCCTTGGTGTTTCAAACCAACATTCTGCTGGCGACGGGACCGTCTGCCGCTGCCGGCAAACAACTGAAGGAGGCGCGCCGGGTGATGGATGAGCTCGCAGCTTATGATCCATCCAACCGCCACTGGTCGGCGGTATCCCAGCATTTTCGCCTGCAAGAGGCTCTGCTCGCCCGGCGGGCGGGCGACTTGCCTGCGGCGACCCGCCTGGTGGGCGAAGTCCGGCCCGAACTGGAGAGCCTGTCGGCGGCGGAGCCGTCAGATCGCAAATTCGTCCTCTGGCTGGTGACGGCGTGGCGGCTGGAGGCGCAGTTGCGCGTTGCCGCCGGCCGGACGGACGCGGCGGCCGCGGCCGCGCGAGCGGTTGAACTGGGCGAAAAGTTGACTCGCGAAGGCCGGGCGACCGATGCCGATGTGGGGGAGTTCGCCCTGGCCGGCGTGGTGGCGGGTGAAATTGCCGCCCAGACCGGCGACAGCGCCGCGGCCCGGCGCCAGTGGCAGCACGCCGCGGACCTGCTCGCGCCGCGGCTGCCCGGCACCCGCGACTGGCGCCTGCTCGATCCCGCCGCGCGCGCCGCGGCCTGGCTCGGTCGTTCCGAGGAAGCGCACGATAGGATCGCGCAGCTCACTTTGCTTGGCTACGTCCCGCTCGACCCGTGGCCCGATGCGGATCAGCCCGGCGCGTCCAAGAGTCCAGTGCCCTCACAACAAAGCAAATAGGAGAATCCAGCCATGCCAAAGTCCTCAAAGACTGCCTCACGAAAGAGAAAACCTGTGCGAAGAGTGCGCGTCACAGCCCTAGATCCAGCCCACGTCACTTTCCGCGTGATTCATTTCCTGGATGTGCTCAAGCCAGAACTACCGGCCAAGGTGGTTGAAGGCCTCCCCAAAGGTACCCAAAAAATTGACATGTGCACGCCGCACCGGATGTCGATGCCCAAAAAGCATCCTCAGGTGAGGATTGACCCGAAAAATCACGAACTGCTGAGGATCAAACCCAAAGGGGCCACTCTTCTTTTCAAGATCACCCCAGATGAATATTGCCCGGTCGGGATCACGTTTTCCATGTGGGGGAAGCGCAAATCCACAGTCAATGACCAGAAGAGACTCCGGACCCTGAATTTTGCCCAGATGAAGATACGCCCCGATGAACGCTCCCTGCAGGTCACCGATCACTTCAAGGCCATCGGGCGCGATGCCCGGTACAAGTTCTCCGTGATCATCCTGCGTGTGAAGGACGGAGCAATTGGCATCATCGATCCCGGCGTCGTGAACGAGAGCTAGCCTGGATTCATCACGCCGGGCACCAGACCAGCCCACCCCGCCCTGACCGGCATTCCTCCTGCTGGAGGGAGCTTCATTGCGCGGCTTGGATTCTCCTCGATGCAGAGGGGCGGCGGCGCCCAGTTATCCGAGCTCGGGCCCCGCCGGAAGTGCTGGTGCCGCCGAGCTGCGGACCCTGCGCGGGGTGGAGTTGCTGACGCTGGGCGTCGCGCCGATGGAAATGCCGGGGACCGACGGGGAATAGGGGGATGAGGAAATAAGGGAATGGGGGAATGGGGGAATGGGGGAGCAGAGCGTTCCACCGCACTTCTCCGCCCAGACCGGTCTGTAACGTAATACGTTACAA
>CAZAFS010000269.1:0-5140 GCA_964484165.1 uncultured Opitutaceae bacterium
TAGTGGGCTCACCTTTCCTTCTGAGATTGAGTCCGACCAGCAAGGAATCTTGCGGGCGCCGGTGCAATTGGATTTGCGCTTTGGCCGCGGGCCAAAAAAGTCGGGCTGTCATGAGCGAGCCCGCCGCCTCCGCCGCCTGGATCGAGGACCTGGTCCGGTTCCTCCGTGCGCAACCCGGCGTGCGGGCCGTGCGGGTGGATCCGGCGGGCCGGACGCTGTCGGTGGCGGTCATCGGCGATGTCGATCTGGGCGCGGTGGCGGCGCAGGTGGCGGCGACGATCGCGGCGGTCGACGCGCGCTTCAAGGCCGGCGGCGCGGGCGCGGCGGCGGTGCCGCGCGGCTACGTGACGCGGCAGGTGGGCGGGACGACGGAGGTGGCGCGGGAGAGCTGCAGCACGGCCGAGACCCTCTGGCTCTGGCGCGAGTTCGCCTGGCCCGAGGTCGAGCCGGTCGAGGCGCCGCCCATGCCGGAATGGAAGCCATTGGCCGCGCTGGCGGCCGCCTGCGGCGGACTCGGCCTGACGGCGTTCATCGGCGGCCTTTTCTGGGGCGAACCCACCTGGGTCACCCGGACGCTCTATCTCGCGGCGCTCGTCGCCGGCGGGTGGGACGCGGCGAAGGACATGTGGGCCACCCTGCGCGGGTTCAAACTCGACATTCATTTCCTGATGCTGGCGGTCGCGGCCGGGGCGATGGCCATCGATGCGTGGGGCGAGGCGACGCTGCTGCTGTTCCTGTTCTCGGCCTCCGGGGCGATGGAGGAATTCGCACTCGACCGCACGCACCGGGAGGTGAGCGCGCTGCTCAAGGCCTCGCCCAAGCACGCCACGATCGTCCGGCCCGACGGCAGCCAGCAGGCCGTGCCCATCGAGCAGGTCGCCGTCGGCGACCGCGTCCTGGTCCGGCCGGGCGAGATGTTTCCGGCCGACGGCGACGTGGTGAAGGGCAAGACCGCCAGCGACGAATCGACGCTCACCGGCGAGGCCCAGCCGGTGGAGAAGGCTCCGGGCGAGCCGGTGTTCAGCGGCACGCTCAACCTGTGGGGCGCGGTCGAGGTGGTGGTGCGGCGCCTGCCGGCGGAGAGCACGCTGCAAAAAATCATCCGGCTCATCAAAACGGCGCAGAAGCTGAAGGCGCCGAGCGAACGGTTCACCGACAAGTTCGGCGCGAAGTACACGTTCCTGGTGCTGGGCGGCACGGCGGCGATGTTCTTCGTGTGGTGGCTGGGCTTCCGCCTGCCGCCGTTCGAGAACGCGGCGGCGCAAACCTCGGCCTTCTACCGCGCCATGACGCTGCTGGTCGTGGCCAGCCCGTGCGCGCTGGTGCTGTCGATTCCGTCGGCCGTCCTCGCCGCGATCGCGTGGGGCGCGCGCAACGGCATCCTCTTCCGCGGCGGCGCGGCGATCGAAAAGCTGGCGGAGGTCGACCTGGTGGCGCTGGACAAGACCGGCACGCTGACCACCGGCGAGCTGACGGTGACGGGTTACGAAAGCTTCCCGCCCGGCCGCGAGCAGGACGTGATCGAACTCGCCTGCGCGCTGGAGGCGAATTCGGACCATCCCCTGGCCCGGGCGATCGTGCGTCACGGCAAGATTCACGGTGTGCGCGCCCGGCCGGTCGAGGACTTCGAGTCGCTCACCGGCCGGGGCCTGCGCGGCCGGCACGACGGCGCGTCGGTGCTGCTCGGGCGCCGGGAGTTGCTGGAGGAGGGACCGCTCGCCGAGTGGGCCCGGCAGCTGCCCGCGGCGGCGGCGGAACTGACCGAAGTGTGGGTGCTCGCCGGCGGCGTCATCGGCCGGGTGCTGCTGCGGGACGAGATCCGCACCCAGTCGCGCGACGTCCTGGCCCGGCTGCGCGCCGCAGGCATCAAGACCGTGATGCTGACCGGCGACCGGAGCCACGCCGCCGAGGCGGTGGCGCGCGAGATCGGCGTGGACGAGGTCAAGGCCGGCCTCAGCCCGGAGGGAAAGGTCGCGGCCATCGAGGCGTTCCGCCAAGAGGGCTACAAGGTGGCCATGGTCGGCGATGGCGTGAACGACGCGCCCAGCCTGGCCGCCGCCTACGTCTCGGTGGCGATGGGCGCCCGCGGCAGCGACGCCGCGCTCGAGCAAAGCGAGGTCATCCTGATGAACGACCGCATCGACCACTTTCTCGCGGCCGCGCGTCTCAGCCGCCGGGCGCGCCTGATCATCCGCCAGAATCTCACCGTCGCCCTGGGCGTGGTGGTGGTGATGGTGCTGGCGGCGGGGGCGGGCGTCGTGCCGCTGACCGTCGGCGTCTTCGCCCACGAGGGCAGCACGGTGGTGGTGTGCCTGAACAGCCTGCGCCTGCTGCTGGGTCGGAACGCGTGAGACGGATCCTTGCTGTTGTAGGAGCGAGCTTGCTCGCGATGGCGGAGGTGAAATCGCCTGCAAGCAGGCTCCTACACCATGCACGCTACGGCTTCGATTGCAGGCGGTGGGAAGCGCGCTTGCGCGCAATATTCGCTTGGTCCACCGTTGGCGCCATCAATCCTGAGATGAGCGACCCGCTCCCGCTTCCATCGCGCGGCGGCACCGCCCGGCAGCGCGGCCTGCTCGCGCTCGGCGCCGGCCTGTTCCTCGTCGTCGCCGCGCTGCGGTTCGCGTTGTCCCCGGCGGCCGCCGCCTGGTTCGTCACGCATTGCGGCTACTGGACCACGCTGCTCACGTTCGCGATCTTCGTCTGGTTCCTGGTCCGCGCGCTGCGCGGCGGACGCGGGCTGTGGCGGACCCACTGGCGCGGCCTGCTCGTCGTGCTGCTGGCCAGCGTGGCGCTGCAGGTGCAGGAGCCCCACCGGCTGCGGGTGATGTACGACGAATACACGCTGCTCACCACCTCGCTGGACATGCACCACGACCGGAGCGCGGCGACGGTGAGCTACGCCGTCTCCGACGGCCGGGGGCATCTGGCCTATCTCGGCGGCTACGTGGAGAAGCGACAGCTGTTCTTCCCGTTCCTGCTGTCGCTGGTCCACGACGTCACCGGCTACCGGCCGGCCAACGTGTTCGTCCTGAATGCGCTGGTGGGCGCGGCGTTTCTCCTCGTGGTGTATGCGGCGGGATGCCGGCTGGGTGGGAGCGGCGTGGGCCTGCTCGGCGTGCTGCTGGCCACGGGTCTGCCGCTCGTGGCGCAGAATGCCACCGGCGGCGGCTACGACCTGCTGAGCGTGACCATGATGCTCCTGCTCTTCGTCCAGACGCTGCGGCATCTGCGGGCGCCGACCCGCGGGAACGCGGAGCTGCTGGTCATCATCTTCATCCTGGCGGCGCAGGTGCGGGACGAGTCGTTGGTGCTGGGCCTGCTGGTCGTCGGGGCGGTGGGGTGGGGCTGGTGGCGCACGCGCCGGCTCGAGCTGTCGTGGTTTCTCGCGCTGTCGCCGCTGCTGCTGCTGACGCCGCTCCTGATCAACCTGATCTACTTCGCCACCCCGGCCTTCTTCGAGAGCGTCGCGCGGGGGGTCGAGACCTTCGGGGCGGACTATTTCCGCCGGAACCTGGCGGACGCGGTGTATTACCTCTACAACTGGGACGGCACCCTCACCAACTCGCCGCTGCTGTCCTGGCTGGGCACGGCCGCGCTGCTCCTGGGCGTGGTGACGGCGCTGCGGCACCTCCGGGCGGTGGTGCGCGAGGGCGATCCGTGGCTGGCCCTGCTCGGCTTCGCGGGCTTTGCCGTGGGTTTCACCGGACTGGTCCTGTTTTATTTCTGGGGGCGGCTGTCCGATCCGGTGGCGGCGCGCCTCTCGTTTCCGCTGCAGGCGGTGTTTCTGCTCGCCATCCTGGGCGTCGCGGCCCGGCTCCTCGGCACCCCCGGACGGCTGCGGGTGGCGCAGGGGGTGGCGGCGCTGTTCGTCCTGGGCTACACGCTGCCGGTGAACGCCCGCCATGCGGCCACGCGCAGCCTCACCCTCAGCTACGAAACGGAGTGGGCGACCGACTATGTCCGCCGGAATTGCGACCAGCACACGCTGTTCCTCGCCTATTCGGCCCTGCCGTATCTCTGCCACGAGCGGCCGGCGGTCCCGCTGGCGTTCATGACCACGGCGCCCCGGTATTTCGATGCCCTCTGCGACGACGCGGCCTACCGGCAGGTGCTGGTGCTCGAAGTCTACCGGCGCGACCCGCCCACCGGGCCATGGGTGGCGCTGCACGACGACATGACAAAGTACTGCGCGCGGCGCGGCCTGGTTTTGGAGCCGGTGGTCGAGCAGGTCTTCCTCCACGGGTACGTGTCGCGCATCAGCCGGCTGGTGCGCCGGCCGGGGCCTTGAGGGAGCGTGCGATCTAGGCTCGGTGATCGCATGCCGGCGCGCATCCGACGCGGCGGGACTCGCAAACACCCGGTCCGCACGATGGATGATGTAGGAGCCTGCTTGCAGGCGATTTCTCCTCCTCCTTCCTCCTTCGCCCGGGCTACGGAGGACAGGTCGCGAGCACCTGTCGGCCGTAGCTTCATGCGAAGGCCGAAGCTCGCTCCTACAACTGCACGAGGCCGCCTGGCTTCGCCTCACTCCGCGATCCACACCATGTCGCCCACCCGGACCTCCTCGAAGAGCTCCACCAGCTCGACGTTGCGCATGAGCACGCACCCGGCGCTCTGCGGCGTGCCCAGACGCTCCTCGTGGTTGGTGCCGTGGATGTAGATGTAGCGGTCGTGGGAGTCGACCTCGCCCCCGTGGTTGAGTCCCGGCTCGAGCCCGCGCAGCCAGAGGACGCGGGTGGTGATGAGGTTCTCGTCGTTTTCCTCCTCGCCCAGTTCGGTGAAGTGCCGGCCCGTCGGCACCCGCGACTTGAAGACCGTGCCCGGCGGCTGGCCGTGGCCGATTTTTTCGGCGATGGCGTGCAGCCCAAGTGGCGTGCCCAGAGAGCCTTTCAGGTTGGCCGGCGGCCGGAGCGAGGTGGAGACGACAAAGGCCCGCGCCAGCTCGCCGCCGCGGTAAAACTGCATAGTCTGGGTGCCGAGGTACACGGCGAGAAGCTGGTTTGCAGGCTTGATTCCCAGCGCCGCGCACTTTTGCATGACCTGTTTTGTCGGAGAAATCACCGTGAGCATTCCACGTTACCGAGTCGGCATCGTCGGCGCCACCGGAGCCGTCGGTCAAGAGTTGTTTCGGCTGCTG
>CAZAFS010000270.1:0-5120 GCA_964484165.1 uncultured Opitutaceae bacterium
CGACCCCGCCCTACAATACAAGGGCCGGCGGCGCGGAATGGGCGTCCGCGGTCGGGTTTCACCCAATATCTTCTGCGCCGCGTGCCGGCTATGCTCGCGCGCAGGAAAGCCATAGGCTGACCCGAGAACCATACCATCAATCTGCTTTTCGCAGCCCGCACCCACCGGGCGCACGGGCCGCCCAGCCCGAGTCTCCAGAACCACCAATCCCATGAAGCTGACAGTCAACCTCCTCGCCGGCGTGGTCATGGCCGGCGGCGCCGCCCTCTCCGCCTGGGCGCAGCCCGAACCTCCCCACGAGCACTTCGGCGCCGAGAAGAAGATCAACGAATTCAACCGCATCGAGATCAAAAACTTCCAGGACGAGAGCCTCGGGCGCATGATGGATCTGGGCGTCGACCTGATCAACGGCCGCATCGTCGAGGTGCTGGTGGTCTGCGACAGTTCGCTCGCCGTCGGCGACAAGATCGTGGCGGTGCCGCCGCTCGCGCTGTATCCCGACCTGGCCAACGAGGTTTACCGGCTCGCCGTGAGCACCGACGTGTTCAAGTCCGCCCCGGCGATCGATCTCTCGAAGTGGCTCGACGCCGGCCGGAGCGACCGCGTTGCCGCGGCTTACCGCGTTTTCGGGCAGGAGCCCTACTTTCTGGAGGAAGGCGCCACGGCCAGCAAGACGGCCGACCGGCCCAAGGTGTCGCTCGGCTATGTCGAGCGCTCCAGCAGGCTTTTGAACATGCCGGTCGGCAACCTCCAGAACCAACCCTTGGGCGCGGTGTGGGCCCTGACCCTGGACATCCCCAAGGGCCAGATCGTCTCCGTCGTCGTGCTCGCGCCGGGCAATTTCAAGACGAAGAGCGTCATCCCCGCCACGGCCCTCAGCTTCAACGCCGCGCGCGACGCGCTCCTGCTCGACGACAGCAAACTGGAGTATGCGGACGAGCCGCGCTACGTCTTCACCGAAGCGGCCTACGGCCAGGATGCCTCCTACAAGGAGGAGCCCTACAAGGGCCCGCACACGTCGGTCGCGCTCCAACAGGGCCGCAGTTACCGCGACGTGGACACGACGGTGCGCATCAACCAGGAGATCCGCCGCGCGAAGATCAACGGCCGGCACGTGCAGGTCGGCACGTTCGACGGCCGCGTCACCTTGCGCGGATGGGTCAACGCCGCCGAGGACAAGCAGCGCATCGGCGAAATCGCGCACGCGTTCGCCCGCGTGGAACTCGTGGACGACCAGATCACGGTGGGCAAGCCCGCCACGAGCAACCAGGGCGATCGTGCGCCGCAGTTATGAAGCTTCCTTCCCCCGCGGTCGCGCACCCGGCCGGACACCCATGAAAACGACGATGGCTCTGAAACGACTGCTTGGTGTGGCGGGCGCGGGATTAATCGCGCTGTTGCTGGTGGCGCAGATCCCGCCGGCTTCTCGCGACGCCCCCGGTGCCGCCGGCGGCGAAAAAACGACCCTCTGCGGGCTCCCCGGCGCCGGCGCAGAACCGCCCCAGCGGGAAGGTCCCCTTCAGGCCGTGGACGCGCACCTGTGCGGCTTTCATTTCTACAGTGGCGACATGAAGCGGGCGCTGCGCGTCGACCATTATTGTTCGCGCCTCAACGACGACGTCCTCCAGTGCATCATCTACGACTCAAACGAGAAGAACGCCCGGCTGATCGGGGTCGAATACATCATCAGTGAAGCCCTGTTCAAACAACTGCCCGAGGAGGAAAAGAAGCTGTGGCACAGCCATCGCTACGAAGTCATGTCCGGCCAGCTCATCGCTCCCGGCCTTTCCGCCGCGGACGAGAAAAAGCTGATGACGGAGTTCGTCAGCACCTACGGCAAAACCTGGCACCTCTGGCAGGTGGATCGCGGCGACAAGCTGCCGCTCGGCCTGCCGAAACTGATGATGGGGTTCACGGCCGATGGTCAGGTGGATTCCAAAATGGTCGCTGCTCGCGATCGCGACCTGGGCGTCGATCCGGCCAAGGTCAAAGCGGCGCGCGCGGACATCCCCACCCGGCCGGTCGCGGCGGGAGCCGATGGATGGCAGCAGGGGCAAACCTTTCAGATCAACGACGACCTGCTGCAGCCAACCCAAACCGTGCCCCAACCGTAGCACCTGACTCGGAGCGGACGCGGCAGAGCAAAGAGCCGGGGCCAAGCGGTAAGAGCCGCCGCGCGCGGTCAGTCCGTCGTCACTTGAACGCTGCTCTCGATGGCGCCTGTCGCGATGGCATGGCGGGTGAGTCCGGCCGTGTCATGGATGTTGAGCTTGTCCATGAGGTGCTGCCGGTGCTTCTCGACGGTCTTGATGCTGATGCCGAGTTCGGTCGCGACCTGTTTGTTCGCCGCGCCTTCGGCCACGAGTTGCAGCACCTCCGCCTCGCGCGAGGTCAACGGCCACTTGAGCACGGCCCGGGCGACCCCGCGTTCGCGTGACGTCCGCGCCGCGTCCTTCAAGCGCTTGGTGATCGAGGGACTGAAATACGGACGTCCGCTGGCGATCTCCTTGATCGCGTGGACCAGCACCTGCCCGGAATTTTGTTTCACCAGATAGCCGGAGGCGCCGACCGCGACCATATGCGTCACATACTCGTCGTCACTGTGCGCGGAGAGCACCAGCACCTTGGTGGCGGGCGCCGCGAGCAGGATGCGTCGCGTCGCCTCGAAACCATTGAGCAGGGGCATGGCGATATCCATCACGACCACGGTCGGGTGGAATTTCCGGGCCAGCTCCACGGCCTGGCGGCCGGTCGCCGCCTCGCCGACGACCTCGAACTCGCCGCTCAACTCCAACAGTGACCGCAAGCCTTCGCGGACGATGGCATGATCTTCGGCCAGCAAAACCGTGATTCGTTTCATGGGGGTGATCCTGGGGGGTTGCCGCGGAACGGAATCTCGGCGCGCACCGTGGTGCCCCGGCCTGGCGCCGACTCGATGGCAAAATGTCCCCCCACCATCTCGACCCGTTCCCGCATGCCGAGCAGGCCGAGGCGCTTGGTGGCGCGGGAGGCGAAGATGCGGTCGACCGGGAAGGAGGTCCCGTCATCATGCACCTCGAGGCGCACGGCGCCGGGGATCTGGCGAATGCGCACCGTCGCGAGGCGCGCGTGCGCATGGCGGGCGACGTTCGTAAGCGCCTCCTGCGCGACGCGGTACAGCACCGTGCGCCGGCGATTATCCAGGGCTTCGACCCCGGCGAAGGCGGTGAAGCGAATGCGCAGGCCCTTGCGCCCGCGCAGATTCCGGATAAAGGCGGTCAGCGCCGGGATCAACCCGAGGTCGTCGAGCAGCGCGGGGCGCAGCTCGCGCGCGTAGCGATGCACGACCTGGACCGAATGTTCGACCAAGCGCTGGGTTTTGGCGATTCGTTGCCGCAGGCCCCGGCTGTTGATCGCGGCGGTATCCCGCAGGGTCGCGAGCTGGACGTTGATGCCGGCCAGGATTTGCGCGACCTCGTCGTGCAACTGGCGGCTGATTTCCCGGCGCTCCTCCTCCTGCGCCGAGAGGACCAGACGCGCCAGGCGGCGCGACTCGTCCTGCTCGCGGCGCGAACGGGCGAGGAGGAGGCTGTAGTGCTGCGCCGCCTGCACGAGCTGCCTTTCGCCGGTCTTGCGGCGCGCGATTTCCCGCCGAATTTGCCGCCGCGCCACCGCCAAGGCGGCGGTGCGCCGGCGCAACACGCCATCATGCTGGGGCGGCTGGCTGGCGGCCGCCTGATGCGTCTGCTCGATCGGCGACAGCGCGGCGAGCAGGAATCCACCCGCCGGCGTGGGTGCACCATTGCCATTCTGACCGTTGGTCGGCGGCAGAGGCGAGACCAGCGCCGCCACGGCCCGGTCGTGCACGCGGGCCAGATCCAGCCGGTCGAGCCCGAGGCCCGCGGCGGCGCAGCCGAGCGAACTCGCCACACGCAAACGTCCGCGCGGGTGTTGACGCAGATAGAGTCGCAGCGCGGCGTGGTACCGTCTCGCAAATTGGATCCTGATGTTTTTCGTCATGGCTGCGTCGGCCAGCGCGGGCCATTCGCGGACCGCCCCCGGGTCCAAGACCGGCCAGGGCGAGCCATCGCCTGCGCGACCGACCAGTTTGCGCGGAGCGGCGGCGCTAGCGAGCGATTGTTTGTGGGGTGATGACCTACCCGGTTCCGCGCGACCGCGCCGCGACCAGAATCGCCCGGCCGCGGTCGAGGTAGGTGAATACCCCATCGTCTTTCGGGAGGCACGGGCGTAGCGTACCCGGCAAAATTCGCAAATCAGTTGAGTTTTCCGCGTAACTCTCGGTCGCCGCACGCGGCCGAGTCCCCGTCGTGAACCCTTTTTCCACCGTCATCCGCCCGCCGCACCCGGACCTGATCCCGGATGCCCCCCTCCTGCCGCTCGTGCGGCCGGACGAGGCCGCGTGGCCGGTGCCGCCGGGCCGGCCGGACGCGACCGCCGCCGCCAGCCGCATCCTCGTGGTCGACGACGATGCCGTGATTCGGGATTTCCTGGAAAGAATGTTGCGCCGCGTCGAGTATCGCGTCCGTTGCGCCGAGGATGGGGAGGCGGGATGGGAGGCGCTCCGCGCGGATCGCTTTGACGTTCTGATCACCGATCATGAAATGCCGCGACTCACGGGGCTGGAGCTCCTGCGGCGCGTGCGGGCCACCCCGCTCAACGTGCCGGTCATCCTGATCTCGGGAAAAATCCCCGGGGCGGAGACGGATCTCGTGCGGTTGCTCCCGCCCGGGGTGGCGCTGGCGAAGCCGTTCTCGTTCGCCAACCTGCTGGCGAAGGTCCGCAGTTTTCTAACTCCCGGCGCCGGCGAATTCGGCGCGGGACTGGCCCGGCGCGAATGGGACCGCCAGCAATCGCCTTCCCTGGGCACCCGCGTGCCCGGATGAGGACCGGACGCGCCCGCCGGGCGGAAATCGCCGCGCGGTAGGCGAACACCCCATATTCGGTCGCGCCGCCGAGGCGTAGGTTAATCCCGGCCGCCCGGCCGCCCCCGCCTGCCCGCGGCGGATCGCCATGGCCGCGGCCGGCAGATCGCAACCATGAAAGCCTTGCTGCTTTACCCGGAGTTCCCGGACACCTTCTGGAGTTTCAAGCACGTCTTGAAATTCATCCGCAAGCGCGCC
>CAZAFS010000271.1:0-5116 GCA_964484165.1 uncultured Opitutaceae bacterium
TGGGCGAGCAGGCCGAGGATCTGCAGCCGTTCAGCATCGAGAACTATGTCAAGGCGGTGTTCGGACTGGAAGGCTAGGGCGCGCGGGCGTCGCGTGCCCTCCCGCGTTGGTGCGCCGGGTTCTACCATGAGCTTTCACCCCCATTCTTTTTCAGCGTCTCCTTGCGGAGGCCGAATCATGCCCGTCTGGCGGGTTTGGGCCGTCGCCTGGGCGATGGCGGCAGGCGCCGAATCCAACTACGGCTGCTCCGTGTGCGGCTGTTCGCTCAGCTCCGACTGGGCGAGCCAAGGCTACCTGGCGATGCCGGGCCTGCAGGCGGACTTGCGCTACGAGTACTACAACCAATCCGAGCTGCGCGCCGGAACGCATGCCGCGGATCGCTCCGCCTTCGCCCTGCCCAACGACGAGGAAATCCAGCAGCGCACCCTGAATCGCAGCACCTGGTTCGGATTGGATTACGTGTTCGATCCCCCCTGGGCCCTGAATGTCGAGTTGCCCTATTACGATCGGTTTCACAGCACGATAGCACCGGGAGATACGGAGATTTCGACGTCGCGGGCCAGCGGTCTGGGTGACCTGCGGATCATGGGCCGCTACCAGTCTTTCAATCTCAAGCGCAGCTTCGGCCTGCAGTTGGGCTTGAAGCTTCCCACGGGCCGTTTCGATCAGAATTTCGCCGCGGGGCCCCAGGCGGGCGCACCGCTGGATCGGGGCCTCCAACTGGGCTCCGGCACGACGGATCTCCTGGTCGGCGGCTCGTATTTCGCACGGCCGACAACGAGGCTGGGCTGCTTCGCGCAGGTGCTGGCGGACCAGCCGCTGGATTCCCGTGCGGTTTTCCGCCCGGCGCCGAGCCTCAGCTTCAACAGCGGCGTCCGCCTGCTGACCACCGGCGCGCTGACTCCGCAGCTGCAGCTGAACGTGCGCTGGGACGGGCGCGAGGCCGGCGCCAACGCCGACCACGACAACAGCGGCGGCACTGCGGTGTACCTGACGCCGGGCGTGACGCTGGACGCCAGTGCGCGCTCACACGTCTTCGCCTTCCTGCAGGTGCCGGTGTACCAGCGGATGAACGGCCTGCAAATCACGCCACGCTGGCTGCTGTCGGTAGGACTTCACTACGATCTTTGAGCGCGGCGGGCGGCTTGGCGAATTCGCGGCCCGCCGTCGGCCGGCGGGCCGCGGCACCAGGCATGGCGGCCGGTCAGAAGGAAAGACCGAGCGAACCGAACAATCCGCGGCCCATGCCAAATTGTGCGGCGTTCACGCCGACCCCAGAGCCGTTCCGCAGTTCGTAGCTTTTGTCCGTGAGGTTCACGACGTCGACCCGGGCTTTGAGAATTTGCTTCCCCGCCAAGTTGAAGCGTCGCTCCACGCCGACGTTGATCGTGGCATAGGCCGGGACGGTTCCCCCGTTCGGGATCGTGTTACCCAGGCTGTCGGTCGCGTCCGTCCGCAGCCCGGTGCCGTAAATGGCATCCACATAGGCCCGCGTGCTGCCCCGGGAATCCTCCCACGTGTAGCTGGCGCCGCACGAGCCGGAGAGCCGCTGGTCGTGATCAAGGTGGATCCAGTGATCCTGAACATAGGCCAGATCGCCGGGGTCGAAGAGGAATTGCGCCGAGGTCCAGTCCTTCCCCTGCGCCTCTGACCGGGCGAGGTTGGCGTAGACCGAGAACCCGCCAGTGGTATAGGACGCCGTTAATTCGACGCCGTAGACCCTGCCCTTCCGATAGTTGAACGCCGAGAGAATCAACGACTGTCCGAACAGGCCGTCGTCGAGCTGGTTGCGGGCGGCCTTGTAATAACCATCGACGCCCACTTGGAGCCCGGGCGACAGCGATTGCGTGATGCCGGCGTCGAAATAGTGCGCGCGTTCGGCTTTGACCGGATCATCCTGGGTCACGGCCGAGGCGTTCGAGGTGCCGTTGAACAGCGTCACCGTGGCAGCGGACACGTTTTCGAGCGGCGGCGGTGTGAAGTAGCGCGCATAGCCGGCGTGCAGGGTGGTCGCGTTGGTCGCGCGATAGATTAGGTTCACCCGTGGGCTGAACTGGTCCTCGCGGTCGAACGAAGAGGAGTAGACGTCATAGCGCGCGCCGTAATTGAGCGTCAGTTGGGACGTCAGCTTCCATTCATCCTGCAGGTAGAGGCCGGAAAATCGGGCATGTTGGACGCCGTTGTTGACGATCGGAAACGGCGAGCCCGTCGGGTCACCGTTGCCGTCGACCGGGAAAACGGTCGTTGTGGTGTCGGCGGTCAAATGTTCGGCGAGCAGCGCGATGCCGCCGCGCAGGGTGTGCGCTCCGGTGGTGAAATAGCTGGCGTCCGCCTGCAGCCCGCCGGCATAGACCTTGCGATCGACGTCGCTGGCGACCCCGTTGAAGAACAGATCGCCGGCGGGATCGGGGATGAAATGAACGCTGCTGTATCGACCGTAGCCCGCCAGCTGGAAGTGCAGGCCGTCGGTCGACTTCTGATAGGCGACGATGCCGTAGTAATTCTGTTCGTTCTGATGTTCGTTGAGGCCGGCCGAGTCGAAGGTTCCGAGCAGCCACGGGTTCCCGTCGGGCGAGGTGCCGGGGGCCAGCCCGGCGGTGTTCGGGACCTGGAAGTTGCTGTAGGAGGCGCTTCCCATCACGCTGATCCGGCTCGTGTCGTTCAGGATGCGCGACAGGTAGACGAAGGTCTTGTACTGATCCGTGGCATCATGGATCGGTGTCTTGCTGGCGGTCGGATTCTCGATGCCGATGCCGTTGTGATCGAAACTGCCATCGATGAAATAGCCCAGCTTTCCGGCGGTGCCGCCCGACTCCAAGCTGGCCTTGGCCGTGTCAAAGCTGCCGCCGAACACATCGGCCTCGCCCCCGTTTTCGAACGACCCGCTCTTGGTATGGATGTCCACGACGCCCGCCGTGCGGAACCCATATTGGGCCGGCAGCGATCCGGTGATGAGTTGCATGCTGCCCACGAAGCGGGGATCGAGTTCCAGGCCGAATCCCGTGATGCCTTCGGGCAGCAACACGTCGTTGATGCGGTATTGCAGATTCGCATGTTCACCCCGGACATGCAGGTCGCCGTTGGCGGCCGAGTCTTGGGCTACTCCCGGCGCGCGCAGGATGATCTGGTTGAACGGCGCGTTGGCGCCGAGCGGCTGGAGCAGAATCTGCGCGCTGCTGATGTTGAAGGTGGAGGCGCCGAGACTGGGCACGATGTCGTCGCGGGCCTTGTCGAGATCGGTGGTGACGACCACCGGACTCATGGCGATGGGCGTCTGATTGGCGGTGGTGTCGGGGCCGTCATCGGCGGCCAGCGGCGCCGCCGCGGCCAAAAGGAGAAGGATGGGCAGGTAGATTCGCACGGACATGGCAGGGCTGGGTTGAATTGATCGGAAGGCGCCGGCGGCCAATCGGCCGGCCGGCCAACGAAGCAGCGGCGGGCACGACGGCCCGCCACGGAGCGGAGATCAACTCAACAACCCGGCGGCGCCCGTCCCGGAATCAGCCGGTAATGCGGCGCGACCAGGTCCGGCCCGGCCGGAACCAAGGCCACGCGCGCAACCAGCAACAGCGGCATCACGGCGAGGGCAACCCCGACAACGGCCTGGGTCACGCCGTGGTGAAAAAGGGTGACGGCGCATTCGTGATCCGAATGTTCCGCATCCGGATGCAGCCACCGGTGCAGTTGCGGGCTGGCCGCCAGAACGCAGAGCGTCAGTAAGAGCACAGCCGCCCCGGCCGCCAGCAGGCGGCGCGGCCACTCCGGGAGAACCGGACGAGGAAGACCGGTGGGCGTCATCGCGTATGCTTACGCTATGCGGTTGCCGGGAATGTCAAATCCCAGGGGCGCCGCCCGCCTTTTGGTGGGGGACAAACCACCGCGGATATGCTAGAACGCGCGGCACTAGCTTCCAGGCTTCCGCCCATGAATTCGCCCACGCTGCAACAACTGATCCCGGTGATCCAGACCTCCGTCGGCCCCGTGATCCTCATTTCCGGCATCGGTTTGCTCCTGCTGTCGATGACGAACCGCCTGGGGCGCATCATCGACCGCTCGCGCCTGCTGGTGGAGGCGTTGCCGAAAGTGGCCGCGACGGAAAAGAAGCATTTGACCGCGCAGTTGGCGGTCCTGTACCAGCGGGCGAAGCTCATCCGACTGGTGATCATCCTTTCCACGACGAGCGTGCTGCTGGCCGGCCTCCTGGTCATTTCGCTGTTCTTTTCGGCGCTGCTGCAGCTGGAATCGGCGTTTTTCGTGGTCCTTTGCTTCATCCTTTGCATGGCCGCATTGATTGCCTCGCTGCTGCTGTTTCTGGTCGAACTGCAAATGTCGCTCCACGCCCTGCGCCTGGAGCTCATCCACACCGGGGTAACCGAGAATTAGAGCGCCGGGACGGCAGCGGCGGATCATCGCAGCCGGCGGCGTCGGCCGGCCTTCAGCGCACGGCGCGCAGCTGGACGCTGTCCACCAGCCGGTCCTGGGAAAGGATGTCCGTGGCGATGATCAGCTTGTCCCCGGCGGCCACCCGGCCCGCGCGCTTGAGGTACCGGATGGCGTTTTCGATGGTGATGTCCGGGTCGTTGGAGAAGGACATCTGGTAGGGCTCGACCGCGCGCAGCATCCGCAGCTGTCGCAGGATCTCGAGCGACGGGGTGAACGCCAGGATGATCGCCTGGCGCGGCCGCATGGCGGCCAGGCCCTGGGCCATGTACCCCTTGCGCGTGAACGTGAGCAGCAGGGAGCCGGGCAGCTCGTTGGCCAGCACCACGGCGGCATGCAGCAGCTTCACCTTGTCGCCGCCGAGGCTGATCGGAGCCAGCACGTCGTCCGGTTCATTCTCCTCGATGCGGCGGGCGATCTTGTCGAGCACCTGCACGCATTCGACGGGATGCCGCCCGACCGTCGTCTCGCCGGAAAGCATGACGCAGTCGGCGCGCTCGTCGACGGCGTTGGCCACGTCGGTGATTTCGGCCCGGGTGGGGATGGGCTGGTTGATCATGGACTCGAGCATATGGGTCGCGATGATCACGACCCGGCCGTGCTGCAGGCAGGCGCGGACGGCGCGGCGCTGGATGATGGGCAGCTCCTCAAACGGGCATTCGATGCCGAGGTCGCC
>CAZAFS010000272.1:0-5116 GCA_964484165.1 uncultured Opitutaceae bacterium
GGCGTCGTGGTGGGCAGCGCCCTCGTCAACGGCATCCAGGAGAACCTGGGCGACGCGGCCCGCATCGTGGCGCGCCTGCGCGCGCTGGTGGCCGATCTCGCCGCCGGCACCGCGCGCGGCTGAGGCTCAAACGACCCGCGGCCGCGGCAGTTCCAGCGCGGCAATCGCGGCCATGATGCGCTCCGAGGCGTGCTGGTAGCGATCCCTGCCTTCCGACCGGTCGTCATAATCGACGGGCCGCAGGGGCCGGCCGAACACCACCGAGACCGGCGTGCCAATCCGCAGCGGACCCCTGCGGCCGAAGGCCTCAAAGGAGCCGAAAATGCGCGCCGGCACCACGGCCACACCGGTGCGGCAGGCCAGCAGCCCCACGCCCGCCTTGGGGCGTTGCAGCTGGCCCGTTTGTGTGCGCGTGCCCTCGGGAAAGACGATCATGGCCCGGTCCTGCCGGAGGACCTGCAGCACACGCTTGATGGCGACGACGTCGGAGCCGGCATCCCGATCGACGGCGATGGTCCCCACCGTGTCCAGCCACCAGCTGACGAAGCCGCCCTTCCACAGGGTTTTGCGGGCGAAAAAGCAGAGCTGCCGCGGCACATGGCAGCCGATTAACGGCGGATCGAGCACGCTCGCATGGTTCGCGGCGATAATGAAGCCGCCCTGGCGGGGGATGTTCTCTTCGCCCGCGACCACGCCGTGGAAAAAAACGTCATGACACGTCTCCACAATCAGGTGGCAGACGCCGTAGACCGGATCCATGCCGGCCTGCGCGAAAAGCTGGCTCATGACGCGGCGAGGCGGGCGGCGATCGGCGCGGCCATGCGGGCGACCACCTCGTCCAGGGTGAGGCGCGTGCTGTCAATCGCCATGGCGCCGGCCGGGCAGGCTAGCGGCGAGGTTGAGCGCGAGGAATCCAGCCGGTCGCGCTCATGGATGGCGTCTTGCTGGCCCTGCGCCACCCGCCGGCGGGCGCGCTCGGTGGGATCGGCCTGCAGGAAGAAACGGAAATCGGCGTCCGGGAAAATGACCGTCCCGATGTCGCGGCCTTCCATGACCAGGCCGCGGAAGCCCTGCCGCCGCGCCACCTCGGTCTGACCCCGCTGATAGGACAGCAGGGTCCGCCGCAGGTCGGGGATGGCGGAGTAGAGCGAGACGTTGTCGTTCACCTCGCGGCTCCGGATCTCCTTGCCGGCCCGGCGGCCGTCGATCTCCATCTCGGCGCGGCGGCCCACCACCCGGGTGCCGAATTTCAGCGCGGCGAGGGCGACGCGCAGCGCCGCTAGATCGGTGGGCCGCACCCCGCGGCGGAGCAACTCGGCCGTCACCGCCCGGTAGAACGAGCCCGTGTCGACGTGCAACAGGTCAAATCGCTCGCTGAGCACTTCTGCCGTGGACGATTTGCCCGAGGCGGCGCCACCGTCAATGGCCACGATGATGAAGCCCGCGGAAGCCGGAGTAGACATGGGATACGGGGACAGTCAGAGTGAAACTCCCGCGCGCGGCCAGTTCAAGCCGTGGTTCCGTGAGACTGCCGGCGCACGATCTCCAGCACGTCGAAGAATCCGGGGAAGGTCTTGGCGCAGCAGGCGGGGTTATTGATGGCGAGCCAGGGCCGGCCGTCGTCATGGAGGTTGTGACAGCCCAGGATCGCAAAGCTCATGGCGAAGCGGTGATCGCCGTAGGTTTCAACGTCCACGCCGGGGACCAGGGGCCGGGGCGTGATCGTGAGCGCGTCTTCCTCCTCGATGACCTCCTGGCCGAGCCGCCGCAATTCGCGGGCGGCGCCGGCCACGCGGTCGGTTTCCTGCCGGCGGGTGTGCGCAACGCCGGTGATCCGCGTCGGTCCCGCGAGCAGCGGCGCAATCGCCGCGAGGGTGAGAAAGGTGTCGGAGAATTTCCGGAAGTCGTGGATGACGCCGTGCCCTCCGCCCCGCACGGGACCGGCCACGAAGCTGGCGGATTCGATGCTCAACGACAGGCCGGCCGTGCGCAGCACCTCGGCGAAGGCCGCGTCTCCCTGCAACGAATCCCCGGTCACATTCACCAGCTTGAGCGTCCCTCCGGCGACCAGCGGCAGCGCGAGAAAGTAACTCGCGGCGGTGGCATCGGGTTCAACCGGGTAGCCTTGGCCGCCGGCATTTCCGGTCGCGGGACCGGCCAGATGGTACGGGTGTCGTG
This sequence comes from uncultured Opitutaceae bacterium, assembly GCA_964484165.1. GTDB lineage: Bacteria > Verrucomicrobiota > Verrucomicrobiia > Opitutales > Opitutaceae > Fen-1467. Next base: position 2,179 of record CAZAFS010000272.1, read on the forward strand.
GCACGCTGAAAACACCCGGCCGCCGGGCCACGTCGACGCCAAACTGATGCATGAGCTGAACCGTCATCTCCACGAACGGCTCGCGCACCGGCGCGGTGAGCGTGACCGTAATCGCGGATTGCGCCAGCGGCGCGGCCATGAGCAGGGCCGACAGCATCTGACTGCTCTCGCCGGCGTCGAGGCTCACGGCGCCGCCGCGCAAGCCGCGGGCGCGAATCTCCAGCGGGAAGAAACCGTCCTCGCCCGGACCGCGGATGTCGGCGCCGAGCGCGCGGAGCGCGGCGATCAGGCCGCGCATGGGGCGCCGGCGCATCTGCGCCACGCCGTCGAGCCGGTAGACGCCGCGCGGCGCCGCCGCACAGAGCGCCGTGAGAAACCGGGCGGCGGTGCCGGCGTTGGCCACGAACAGCTCGGCCGATTCCGCCGGGATCTTACCGCCCTGGCCGGTGACCCGCATGGTCTTCGCCGCAGCGTCGGACGTGACCTTGATGCCGAGCGTGTTGAGCGCCCCGGCCATGATCTCGGTGTCCTCGCTGAACAGAGCGTTGGTGAGGGTGACCGGCGCGTCGCACAAGGCGGCGAGCAGCAGCGCGCGGTTCGTGATGCTCTTCGAGCCGGGCAGCGTCACCGCGCCGCGCGTCGGCCGGGTGAAGGGGATGATGGGGAGGGGATCGAGCATCCTGCGTGCAGGCTCATCCAAGGGCGAGTTTCCGCCAAGCGAATAACGCCGGGATGGGCTGACCAAGACGATCAAGGCCGGAAGCCGTCCCGGTAGGCCTTGCCGCGCTCGAGGCGGGTGCGGATTTCCACGAAGTCGCGGTTGGCCAGCGCCGTCTGGAAGCCGTGCAGTTCGTCCTGGAACTGCCGCAGCGCGCGCAGAATCTCCTCGCGGTTGTGCTGGAGGATTTCCAGCCACAGGGCGGGATTGCTGGCGGCGATGCGGGTGGTGTCGCGCAAGCCGCCGCCGGCCAGGTTGCGCCAGGCGGGATCGCGGTGCGCGAGGTGGTCGCACAGCGTGGTGGCGATGACCTGGGGCAGATGGCTGAGGTGGGCGACGATTTCGTCATGCGCATCGGGATCGACGGTGATCACCTCGGCGCCGAGTTCATGCCAGAAGCGCACGACGGTTTCCACGGCGCGGGCCTCGGATTCGGGCAGGGGCGTGACGAAGCAAACCCGCCCCTCGAACAGGGTCTCGGTGGCGTGCTCCCAGCCGGATTTCTCCGAGCCGGCCATGGGGTGGGACCCCACGAAGAATGCGCCGGGCGGCATGGCCGCGTGGCACAGCCGGGCGATCTCGCCCTTGACGCTGCCGACGTCGGTCACAATCGCGCCCGCCGCCAGGTGCGGCACCACGGTTTGGACCAGCGGGACGATCTTGTCCACCGGCGCGGCGACGACCACGAGTTGCGCGCCGCGCGCCGCCTCCTCCGGCGTGTCGCGCACCTCATCGCACCAGGGCTGGGCCCGCAGCCGCACGCGGTTCTCGGGCCGGCGCGACCAAAGCACGATGCGGCGCGCCAGATCGCGATGACGCGCGGCCCGGGCGACGGAGCCGCCGAGCAGTCCGGGGGCCAGAACGGTGAGTTGTTCGAACACGCCTCCACAAAACCCCCGCGGCGGGCCTTGTCGAGTCCGTCCCGGACCCGGCGGCGGGGGCCCGCCCCGGAGGGAAAGGCCACAATCGCATTGTCATGCCATGCCCGACATGGTTTTCTGAAATCATGAGCAAAAACGTGGAGGAACCGGCCGGGATCAAACGGGCGACCATCATCCTCTATATTCTGATGGCGATCGGAATCCTTCTGCCTTTCCTGCTTTTGTGGATCCGCCGTTGAAGCCCCTGGGGCGCCTGTCTCCGCCATGAACAAAACCCTTCTGCCCATCCGCTTCATTTTCGTTGTCCTTTGTGCCGCCGCGGGCTGGCTGGTCTGCTATTCGATCCAGGAGTGGGACGCCTTTCGTCTCCGGGCGATGCTCATCGGCCTGTTGATCGGCGTGCTGGTCGTGCTGGTGGACGTCCTGCTCAAGGGCTTTTCCCTGCGGGGATTGTCGGCATTGACGTTCGGCCTGGCGGTGGGTGCGCTGGTCGCATTTCTCCTCTCCGCCTCGCCCCTGTTCAAGTACGGCGACCCGCAGATCGTGTATCTCTTCCAGCTGGCGCTGTTCCTGATCTGCACCTACCTCGGCACGGTCATCGCGCTGCGGGGCAAGGACGAATTCAATCTGGTCATTCCCTACGTGCGCTTCGTGCCCCACGAGGTGGACGTGCCGCTGGTCGTGGTCGACACGAGCGCCTTGATTGACGGCCGGGTGGCCAAGGTGTGCGAGGCGGGCTTCATCAACGCGGCGCTGGTGATCCCGCGGTTCGTGCTCGAGGAACTGCAGCACGTGGCGGATTCGGCCGAGCCGCTGCGGCAGGCGCGCGGCCGGCGGGGCCTCGAGGTGCTCAATGAGCTGCGGCGGATCAAGAACATCGACCTTCGCGTTCATGAAAGCGAAGTCAGCAAACGCCAGGATGTGGACGCCAAGCTCGTCTTTCTCGCGCAGTCGATGCGGGCGAAGCTGCTCACTACCGACTACAATCTGGCGAAGATGGCCGAGTTTCACGGCGTGCCGTGGCTCAACCTCAACAACCTGGCGCGGTCCCTGCGCCAGGATTTCATGGTGGGCGACGCCATCGAGATCGACCTGGTCAAACTGGGCAAGGAGGAGGGGCAGGCCGTCGGTTTTCTCGATGACGGGTCGATGGTCGTGGTCAATGCGGCCCGGGCCTATGTGGGCCGGCGGGTCACGGCGGAGATCACGAGCGTGCTGCCCTCGGGGGGCGGGAAGATGATCTTTGCCCGCTTTGTCGGAGACACCGCCTAGGGCCGCAGCTGCGAGGTTGCCGGGATGGCAGGAAAAAACCGCACGCGGGGCGCGCGGTTCACGATGG
>CAZAFS010000273.1:0-5086 GCA_964484165.1 uncultured Opitutaceae bacterium
CCTGGTCCGGCGGGTAGGTGGGGAAACTCATCTCGAGCAGCGAAAACACCGGCACCTCGAACGCCGTCGCCCCCGCACTGCGGTCCACCAGCATGGCGACGCCCGCCGGCCGGCCGCCGGCTTGGCGGATGAGCTGCAGGCATTCGAGCACGCGCCCGCCGCGGGTGACGACGTCCTCGACCACCAGCACGGACTCACCGGGGCCGATGGTGAAGCCACGGCGCAGCGCGAGGACGTTGTTCTCCTTCTCGGCGAAGAGAAAGCGCGCCCGCGCCTGCCGCGCCACCTCCTGCCCGATGACGAGCCCGCCCATGGCCGGCGCGAGCACGGTTTGAAACGAGACGCCCGCGACCTTCGCGAGCAGGAGCTGGGCGAGGCGTTCCACCTCCGCCAGGTGCTGGCAGACCTGGGCGCACTGGAAGTAATGGGCGCTGTGCAGCCCGGAGCGCAGCACGAAGTGCCCCTGGAGCAGGGCCCGCGTGCGGGTGAAGATGTCGAGCACTTCCTGCCGGGTGGCGTCCATGGCTCCCCACGCTGCGGAAATCGTGCCGGAAAAACAAAGTCATTTTTTCCCTTACTGGTTTGTTTGAACAGAAGGCAACGGAGGCAACCAAGGGCGGCGCGTTTGCCTCGTGCGCTTCGTTACCTGTGAATCGGATTGGGTGGCTCGCCATTAGTGCCGATTAGCGTGCATAAGTGGTTAAGAAGGAGCTGGGCGTTGGCGACAAAATCATCCGTGACCATCCGTGACATCCGTGGTTAAAAGCAGGCGTATCATCCATGCCTCCCGTCCTTCCGCTCGAAGACGAACTCGGCGATGTGCTCGACAAGGCCCTGCACTGCGCGGGCCTCACCGACGAGCAGCTGGCCGTTCGCGCCGGTCTGGCGGTGGACAAGATCCAGAATATCGAGGACTACCGCTACGATGAACTGACCGATGACGACCTGCACCGGCTGGCCGGCGCGCTGCGGCTCAACGAGGTCGGCCTGAGCGCGCTGGCCCGCAACCGCTATCCGCGCCCCCCCATCACCGGCCTGCCGTTCTGCCTGCATCCGATGGCCATGCCGTTCGGCGTCGGCGTGGTGAACGCCTACGCCGTGGTCGACTGCATCACCGGCGTGGGCGTGCTCTTTGACGGAGGCGCCAGCCACGAGGCCCTGGCGCAGGTCTGGCCGAAGGCGGTGACGCGCATCGAGGCGGTGTTTCTGACCCACCCGGAGGCGGAGCACGTGGGCGGCATCGCGGGCGTGCTGCGGGAGCACGGGCTGGCGGCGTTCTACGGTCCGCGCGACGGCCCGGCGGGAGCCCTGTGCTGGCCGCTGGGCGAGGGCGAGACCGTGGTGGCGGCGGGCTACCAGGTCACGGCGTTCAGCACGCCGGGGCATTGCGCCGAGCACAACTGCTACCTCGTGCGGCCGAAGGGCGTGCCGCAGGCCCGGGCGCTACTGGTCTCGGGCGACCTCATTTTCGCCGGCTCCCTCGGCGGCGGGTATTTTTCCTGCGCGCAGCTCCTGCTGCACGCGCGCCGCATCCTCAAGGCGCTGCCCGGCTCGACCGTCATCGCTCCGGGCCACGGCCCGATGACGACGGTGGAGAACGAACGGAAGTACAATCCCTTCGTCAACGAGTGAAGGATTTCCCCTCACTCGTGTAGAAATGCACCGCGTTGCTCACGGATGCAGATTAATGGTCAAGATCGGGCACGATGAGGGCACCGCTTTGCCCCTGACGTGCCCCCCAGCTATTGCGCCGGCTTGAGAGCGCCCCGCCCAGGGTAATGGATGGCGCCGGCTGGTACGCCGGGCGGTCTTCACCAAAGAAAAACCCCGCCGGTTTGGGGCGGGGTTTGTCGGGTCCGGGCCGGCGGGCGCCGATCAAACGGCGGGCTTGGCCGGCGGGGTTTCGACCTTCGCTTTGGCAGCCTTGGATGCGAGCATCCATAGCCACACGCAAAGCGCGGCGAAGACGAGGACGCCGAGCGCGCTCCACCTTCGGCCAACCGGGCAACCATTGGCGAGCACGCGGATGTGAGCGATAATACGGATCAACTGGCCGAGGCCCATGAGGCCGAAGACCACACTGGCGACTCGCAACCCAAGAACGGGAGAGTTCATAGCAACATATTTTTCGGGGGTTCCCGCCGAGGGCGGGCATTAACGGAGTGTGTGGCGCGGGTCTGGCTCGCATCTGCCACCAAACCCGCCTCCATTCAACCCGATTCGCGCCGGCCCGAGATCGCCCCGCCTCCGAGGTGCACTCTTCTTTGGGCATTACCCCCACCGTTGCGTTGGGTATCTCCTGCCTCTTGTCGACTGCCTCTGACCTCGTTGAACTGGCATCTTGATGGATTACTTGGGCGAGCTAATGGCAAAGATAAAGCTCCTGCATGGCTGCGAAGCCACGCATCGACGAACGGTGCCCGTCAGGGAGGTATTCCCTGGCAATATGGTGTGGGATGGTGCGGTGGAGGTTTTTGACGTTACCGGGAACGCTAAAGCCAAACACTGCTATGCGTGGGGCTCCGCTAACGAAAGGGATCCGGACAGGCTGGACGTGGTTGCTGTGCTGGAAATTCCGCCTATAATTTCACCGGAAACGGCGGTAAGAGCAGCCATTACTTTTTGCTCACAAGAAACTAGCAATGCGAATAATCCGGATGATCCTAATCGACGAACCGAAACCAAACACAAGAACGGTTTTGGTTAGTGGCAGAGACTCAGCGCCCCCCATTGAGGGAAATGGGGCCATCACTTATGTCTGTGGAAAATGTGCTTTCCCGATAATCAAGAACGTCAATCCAGATCAGACATCAGACATCGTGTTCAAGTGCCCCTCCTGCGGTTCGCTTAACGACTGGAGTGCGTCTGCTTTGTCCCACGGTTACTGACGGCGTCCTGGGGGCCGGGTACGCGGGACAAGACTCGGGGCGCCGTGCCCGCGGCCGTCCATCACCGTATTGTCTCCGCCCGCCCCTCTTTCATCAGTCGCTCAAAGATCACGCACTCCATCGTCGCCCGCTCCAACTCAACGCCCTCCTCGTACAGCCTCCGCCGCAACGCCTCTTCGCTGCCGGCGTGAGCAACGAGCCAGAAGCCGCCCGGCCAGCGTGCTTCAAGCTGCCACACCAAAGTCGGGCACCTCACGCATTTCCAGCCGGTAGGTGATGCTTTTGAAGGCGACTGTGAGCGGCAGGGGCGCGAGCAGACGGTATTGGCGGGGCGATGGCATCGGCGGTTGAATCCTCTGCCGGGACCGTGCGTGCTCAACTCCAAAGCCCGGCCTTGCGAGAGGAGCCGGACTGCTTCGACATGGCCAGGGTCCCCGGCGTCACGCAATGCGGGGTCTTTTTCCGCCTCCCGAATCTGCTTTTGAAGGGCGCGAGCCGCCGGGCTGACAAGGTCAATGGGCCGATGGGCCGCCGGCGGCGCTGTGTGCCCCCTGATTTCGGCAAGGGCGGCGGTCATTTCGGAAAACTCTCTCATGGCGGCGGCGTGCTTCGGGCCGGGCTTGAGAAGTCCCGATTCCGGGTCTGCGGCCATTTTTTGCAGCTCCTCCACGAGTTCCTGTTCGGTGATTGGTCCTGTTTTGTTTGGGTCCATTGGATTTCCTTGGTTGGATTTTCTGGTTGGGTGTTTCTCAAACCTGATAGAGAAGGTTGACCGGCTTGGTTTCTGGCGACGGCTGGCTTTCATGGGTTAACCGGGCGCGGTCAGAGCCCGCGGACGCACCTCTCCCTGAAAAAGTCCGCGATAATCCGTCCCTGCCGGCGCAGCCGCACCCGCTGCTCGCGCCAAGCGAGCCAGGCCGGGGTTGTCAGGCGTGCGACCTTCCGCCCGGGCGAGGCCGAACAGCGATTCCAGCGCAAAATGGCATTCACGGTGCCCCCCTTGCCGGCGCCGAAACCGCACCGCAACGGATAGCTAATCCGTTCCTGGGGTGAGGGGCTGGGGGCGCGGGGGGAAGATAGGCAAATGGGAGAATGAGAGCATTGGGAAACTGGGCAATGGGGGTGTGGGGATGGGCGGATCTGCGGTTTACACGGCGGGGCCGGGGGTCTAGCGTGACTCCCTTGAAAATGAACGCAGGCCTCCTGATCGGCCTCGGGCTGGCGATTGCATTCAGCGGCGGGTGTTCCACCACGCGCACCCTGGCGGTCTCACCCTTGAATCCGGTCGTGCCGACCTACGAGCACGGGATGCCATGCCTGCAGTCGGTGAAAAAGAATGCGGTGACGGTCTGGCTGCTCACCCCAGAATTCCGCACCAGCCTTCAGGACCTGCGCCCGCCGGCCTTCCGGATGCTGGCCAAGAACGGCGGCGACCGGGATTTTGAGTTTTCGCCGGACAGCGTCACGGCCTCAGCGGGCGGGCGGGCGGTGCACGTCCTGACCGCCGTTGAGTACGCCCGGGAGATCGACCGCCAGGCGGCGGCCCTGGCGCACATGCTCGACCTCGGGGCGGCGGGAGCGAAGGAAAAGGCGGACCAGACCGAAGCCATTGCCGCCACCGCCACGCCGGGAACGACTCCCGGAGCCGGCGCCAATGGCGGCCCGATGAATGACTTTTCGACGATCCCGCACGGATCGGCGGCGGACGCCAAGCAGCAGATCGACGCGACGACGGAGAGCCGGCGGGCGGAGATCGAAGCCTGGCGGAAAAACCTACTGACCGACGCGGAGATGATGCTGGGCCGGCAGACGGTGGCCCCCGGGATGATGGCCGGCGGGATCATCCGACTGGCTCCGGCCGACCTCAGCGGCGGCGGGCCGTTGAAGATCGTGATCACCGCCGGCGGCGAGACGCACGAGTTCCTCTTCGACGTCGGGCGGTAGCCCGCCTTCGCTCGAAGCTACGGCGAGGCAGGGGCTAAGGGGTAAGCGCTAAGGGCCGAGAGCGAAGCGCCAAGCGCAGAGGGCCAAGCGGCAAGAGCAGCGCTGCGGGAGGCGGGGTCAAGACAAGGGTAGCACTTCAGGCTCAAGACAGGGGTAACAGCCGGAGTGTCTTGGGTTGATGGTTGGTTATCGGTTTCAGGCTGTGCGTGGGGCTGTTTCCGGGGGGCGGCTAACCCTCAACCCTCCCATGCCCC
>CAZAFS010000274.1:0-5086 GCA_964484165.1 uncultured Opitutaceae bacterium
GCAGCTGGCCGGTGACGATCTGGGAGTCGTTCTGAAAATCCTTTTTGCCCTCGGTCTTGGGCATCCGCAGGGTGCTGTTCTTGTCGGGCACCGGCTGCGCGGCCTGCTGGTTCTGCGCGCCGAAGTTCTCGGTGTTGTCCGGAATGTTGTTGTTGGCCTCCGGGTTGGTCTCGACGAACCGCAGCGGTTTGGGCGGCGCCGGCGGTGCCGGCGGCAGCGGCGTGAGCTGGATGTCGTAGGTGTTCGCCGTGGTTCCGGGCTGGACGAACCGCCCGGGCGTGAACTCGGTCCGAAAGAGCTGGGGCGCGAGCAGGAAGAGCAGCAGGTGGATCAGGATCGTCCAGATCAGCCCCACCTGGATGGACCGTTTGTCCGGATCCTCCGACAATCCTGGAAGCCAGTAGCGCTTTTTCTCCGTCGCAGGCTTTTTTTCCTCCAGAGTCGGCATGTCAGTTCGTATCACGTGAGTCTTGGCACAGACCGCAACGAGTCAAAATTTGTTTCGTCGTTTCGACCGGCAGGCCGACGATGTTCGTGTATGAGCCGCGCCAGCCGGCGATGACCAGCTCGGCCGCCTCCTGGATCGCGTAGGCGCCGGCCTTGTCGAGGGGATTCACCCGCGCGAAATAACGGTCGATGATGCTGTCGTCCAGCGTCTTGAACGTGACCTCGCTTTCGTCGGCGGCGTCGAGGGTGAGCCCGTCGCAGCGGCGCCGCACGGCGAGGCCGGTGCAGACGGTGTGGGTGCGCCCGGAGAGGCGCCGCAGCATGGCGCGCGCTTCGGCCAGGTCGCGCGGCTTGTTCAACACCACGCCGTCGACGAACACAGTCGTGTCGGCGCCGAGTACCAGCGCCTCGGGTCGGCGGCCGGCCACCCAGTCCGCCTTGAGGGCGGCGTTGTGCCGCACCATGGCGCGCGGGTCGGCGTCGGGCGCCTCGTGTTCGGTGACCTGCGCCACCACCACCTCGAACTTCAGTCCGAGGCCGGCCAGCAACTCCCGCCGCCGCGGCGAGGCTGAAGCCAGAATCAAGACCGGGGGCGGGTTCGGCATGGGAGGGAGCCGGGCACGCTAGCGACATTTGGGCGCCGGGCTAGCCTGATTTTGCCGGCGGCCACCTGAGGAAGCCAGGCATCGCCCGCGAGCGGGCTTCCTACGATGTTGCCAGGGCGGCCCTGATTGCGGGCGGTAGGAAGCGCGCTTGCGCGCGACATTTGCCTCAAATACCGAGATGCACCCGTTGGTTGGGCTGACATCACCCTTGGGATTGTCAGACGCGGGAATCACCCCCACAGTAGCCGTTTTCATGCGCCTTGGCCTCGCCCAGATCAACACCACCGTCGGCGACCTGGCCGGCAACAGCCGGCTGATCACCGACGCCTACCGCACGCTTGTCGCCCGGGGCGCCGAGGTGGTGGTGTTTCCCGAACTGGCGGTTTCGGGCTACCCGCCCCGCGATTTGCTGTTCAAACGCCGGTTCGTGCCCGACGTCGAGTCGGCGCTGGCCGAGATCGCGGCCGCGGTGGGCGAGGTGCCCGCATTGGTGGGCTTCACCGAGACGAACCCCACCGGCCAGGGCCGCCCGTTTTTCAACTCCGCCGCCTGGTGTCACCGCGGCGAGGTCGCCGCCGTCGCCCGCAAATGCCTGCTGCCGACCTACGACGTGTTCGACGAGGACCGCTATTTCGAACCGGCGCCCGCGCCGCGCGTCATCGAATACCAGGGCCGGCGCATCGGGGTGACGATCTGCGAGGACATCTGGACGCATCCGATGATTTCGACGCGGCGGCTGTACAACGGACTCGATCCGGTGCGGCAGCTCGCCGCGCACAAATGCGATCTCGTGGTCAACCTCTCGTCGAGCCCCTGGCAGCACGGCAAGGACAACGTGCGCGAACTGCTGGTGCGCGAGGCGACAAAGGAGCTGGGCTGCCCGCTCGCCTACTGCAATTCGATCGGCGGCAACGACGAACTGATTTTCGACGGCCGCTCGTTGGTGGTGTCGGCGCAGGGCGCGGTGCTGGCCGGCCTGGCGGCCTTCCGCGAGGAGCTGCGCGTCTTTGACCCCGACGCCGGTCGCACCGCCGCCGACGTGGCCGAGTCGTACGCCCAGCCCGACGAGAAGGACATCTTCGAGGCCCTCGTGCTCGGCCTGCGCGATTACGCCCACAAAAGCGGCTTCCAACGGGCGCTGGTCGCGCTCAGCGGCGGCATCGATTCGGCCGTCGTGGGCGTCCTGGCCGCAGCCGCCCTCGGCCCCGAGAACATCACCGGGGTCAGCCTCCCCTCGACGATCTCGTCGCAGCACAGCCGGGACGATGCGCGCGCGCTGGCCGCCAACCTCGGCCTCGCCTTTCACACGATTCCGATCGCCGAGGCGGTGGCGGCCACCGAGACCGTGCTGGGGCCGCTGTTTGCCGGCCGGCCGCGCGACGTGGCCGAGGAGAACATCCAGGCCCGGGTCCGCGGCGTGCTCATGATGGCGCTGTCCAACAAATTCGGCTCGCTGCTGCTGACCACGGGCAACAAGAGCGAAATGGCGGTGGGCTATTGCACGCTCTACGGCGACATGGCGGGCGGTCTCGCCGTCATCTCCGACGTGGCCAAGACGCAGATCTACGCGCTCGCCCGCTGGATCAACGCCGATGCGCGCCGCGCCGGCCGGCCGCCGCCGATTCCGCAAAGCTCGATCGACAAACCGCCGTCGGCCGAGCTGCGCCCCGGCCAGACCGACCAGGACAGCCTGCCGCCGTATGATCTGCTCGACGCCATCCTGCGCGGCTACGTCGAGGAGGGCCTTTCGCGCCGCGACCTCGTGGCCCAGGGCTTCCCCGAGGCGGCCGTCAACGACGTGGTGCGCAAGGTCAATCTGAGCGAATACAAGCGCAAGCAGGCCGCGCCGGGCCTGAAGATCACGCCCCTCGCCTTCGGTGTCGGCCGCCGCATCCCGATCGTGCAGAAGTACGTGAGCTGACCTTGACCACGGATTACACCGATGCACACGGATCCCGGGCAATTTCCTTCTCTGGTCATCCTGAGCGAAGCGAAGGATCCAGCACAGCACAGTTGGCCACCTCGCTGGTATGGCGGCGGGTGCCGTTCCCGCCACGACAAGAAAAGCATTCCGGTTTGAGCGTTCCATCTGTGTTATCCGTGTAATCCGTGGTTCCGAAAATGACCTCCGCACAGCTTTTTGCCCGCGCGCTGCAGTTGATGCCCGGCGGTGTGAACTCGCCGGTGCGCGCGTTCCGCTCCGTCGGCGGCGCGCCGTTCTTCGTCAAATCCGCCCACGGCGCCATGCTCGTCACCGTCGACGGCCGCGAGCTGATCGACTTCGTCTGCACCTGGGGCCCGGCCATCCACGGCCACAACCACCCGCGCATCAAGGCCGCCATCGCCGCCGCGCTGGAGAACGGCACGAGCTTCGGCGCGCCCAACCCCGACGAGGTCGAACTGGCCGAGCTCATCGTCCGCTTCGTGCCGTCGATCCAGAAGGTGCGCATGTGCAACAGCGGCACGGAGGCCGCCATGTCGGCCGTCCGCCTGGCCCGCGGTTTCACCCGGCGCGACAAGATCATCAAGTTCGCCGGCTGCTACCACGGCCATTCCGACTCGCTCCTGATCAAGGCCGGCTCGGGCGCCCTCACCCACGGCCACCCCGACAGCGCGGGCGTGCCGGCCGCGTTCGCCCGGGAGACGATCGTGGTGCCGTTCAACGACGCCGCGGCGCTGGAGGCCGCCTTCGATGCCAATCCCGGCCAGATCGCCGGCGTCATCGTCGAACCCTACCCCGCCAACGTCGGACTGATCCTGCCGGCGCCGGGCTTCCTCCCCTATCTGCGTCAGCTCTGCACCGCGCACGGCGCCGTCCTGATCTTCGACGAGGTCATGACCGGCTTCCGCCTCGCCAAGGGCGGCGTGCAGGAGCTGGAGAAGATCACCCCCGACCTCACCACGCTGGGCAAGATCATCGGCGGTGGCCTGCCGGTGGGCGCGCTCGGCGGCCGCGCCGACATCATGGACCACCTCGCGCCGCTCGGCCCGGTCTACCAGGCCGGCACGCTCAGCGGCAATCCGCTGGCCATGGCCGCCGGCATCGCCGCGCTCCGGCTGCTCGAGGAAACCAATCCTTACGCGCGCCTCGAGGCGCTCGGCCGCCAGGTGCAGGCCGCCCTCGTGGCCGCCGCCCACCGCAAAGGGCTGCCCCTGCAGGTGCCGCAGGCGGGCTCGATGTTCGCCGTGTTCTTCACTCCCACGGCCGTCCGCGACTACGCCACCGCGTTGAAAAGCGATGCCGGGCTGTTCGCGAAGTTCTTCCACGCCTGCCTGGACCGCGGCGTCTACCTGCCGCCGAGCGCCTACGAGACGGCGTTTATCAGTACGGCGCACGAAGGCGCGGCGGTGGCCCGGGCCTGCGAAGTCATGAGCGAGGCGATGGCCGCGCTCTGAGCCGGACCCATGCGAACAAATGTAGGGCTGCCGCCCCTCGACGGATTCGACGGGCTCACCGCTGGCAGGCTCGGGGCCCGGACCCTTCGACGTTGCTCAGGGTCATCCTGAGCCTGTCGATGGATGAGCTTGTCGAACGGGCTCGTCGGCAGGCCGTTTCTCTGAAACGGAGCGGCCGTTCGGTGATTGATGTAGGAGCCTGCTCGCAGGCGATTTTTCGTCTGCATCGCGAGCAAGCTCGCTCCTACAACTGCATGGCTCCCGCCAAGGGCGTTTGTGTTCGTCGGGGCCCGAACTAATTCTCAGCCGACTCACGCGTAGTACTTCTGGTGCCAACCCGCCTCCACCCAGTCGCAGCCTTCGCCACCGCGCTGCTCATCGGAATTCTCGGCCTCGCCGGGCCCGCCCGGGCCCAACGCGTCGGCGCGCCGCGACGGGGCCAATGTCATCGTGACCGTGCATGGTCGCGACGCGCTCTGGCTGCTGGCCGGCGCCGAGCTCGATTTCAACAACGGCTACGGGGAGGTCGTGCTGCATCCCGTCGACGGCATCTTGGACGGACGCGAGGAGACCTTCGAGTTGGAGACCCCGGCGCAGAACGTCACCGGCGCCACGTCGGTGGAGATTCATCTCGAGGA
>CAZAFS010000275.1:0-5074 GCA_964484165.1 uncultured Opitutaceae bacterium
AGCTGCGGATCGAGCGGACTGACCGCGCCAAAGAGAAAGGGCTTGGGCGTGTCGGTGTACGGCTCGGGCCGCGAGTCATCGACGACCGACATGTTCACATACATCTCCGGCCAGAAGTTGTTGTTGGCGGCGGAAGGCAGGTGCGCCGTCGTCAACAACGGCAGGATGCGGCTGGCATGGGCGAGCGCGGCTTCGGCGGCTGGCGCCGCGGCCCCGTAATCGCGGCGCAGGAGCCGCTGCCAGGTTTCGGGCCGGGTGTCGGGGTTGTAGAACATCCGGCCCCAGAGCCGGTGGGGGTAGCGGTATTTCTCGAAGTCTCCGCCGGGCGCCCGCAAGGAGAGATCGGCGTAACCGTCGCGGCCCCCGGGCAGGCCTGAGCCCTTGCGCCCCTTGAACGAGAGCGGGTCGAACACCTCGCCGCCCGCGCTGCCGCAGAAGCCCATGACGCGGCTGGCGGCCGCGGCAAAGCCCGGGTTGCCCCAGAGGAGCACGCGCTGCGTGCCCGGCCAGATGCGGTGCACGATCGCATAGGGCCGGTCCTCCCGCAGCAGATCGCCATAGCCATAGCGCAGAAAACTCCGCGCGCCTTCGCTCTGCACGAACGGCCCGCGTCCCTTTTCGCGTCGCGGCAGTTCGGTCGGGCGGATCGCCGCCTGGTGATAGGGCAGGCCGAGGTGCTCGGCCCAGAATTTCGGCGAGATCGTCAGCGGCAGGCCGGTGCCCAGCGCCGCGTCGATCGTGGGCTGGTCAATGCCCTTGGCGTGCAGGTCGATGCCGACGCGCCGGCCGCTGCGCCCGCAGCCGTCAAAGATCGTCCGCCACAGGCCGTAGCTGCCCTCGGGCACGCCGCTCTCGCCGTGGATGCGGAACGTCACGCCGGTGATGTTGGGACATTCCTGCAACACCAGCGCCAGCGCGTCGCGGCAGTACGGCGCCTGGGTCTGCGGCGTGAGACCCTCGATGTTGTGGTTCGCCCCGGGGCTGTCGATCCACCGGTAGGCGTGCGTCCACAGCCCGAGCTGGAAATCGAGGCCGCGCGCCGCCGCCTCGTCGCTGATGAAGCGCAGCATGGCCAGATTGCGGTCGCGCTCGGCGTCGGGCAGATTCGTTGCGCGCACCTCGTAACCCGGCACCGCCACCAGGAACGGATAGGCAAAATAGAAATAGGTGTCGCGGAGATGCTCCGGGCTGTCATAGCCGAGCCCGAAGGCAAGGTTGACGCGGTTGAACCGCTGCGCCGCCAGCAACGACAGATAATCGCGCCAGAAGCCGCGGTCGTTGAACCAGGCCTTGTCCTCGACGTCGCTGGCGAACAGCCGCATGACGCTGCGGACCCGGTTGGCCGGTTGCTCGCTGACGGTTGCGGCGGGATGCAACGCCGCTGCGGGATCGTCGGCCAGCGCGATGGCATCGGCGATGTCCAGCAGGGCATAAACCAGGCCGCGGACATCGCGGCCGCACGCGAGCAGCACCTCCCGACCTCCCAGTCTGGCGGGCGCAAGCGCCAGCGCTTCGGGCGCGGCCGGCGGAGCGATGCCGGCATCGCGCGCCAGAGCGGAGGATGCCGCGGCGACGATGACACAAAATCCCGCCGGATCGGCCTCATCCAGGTGCGCACACAGCCGCACGATGTAGCCCCGTCCGGCCAAAGCCTCCTGCAATTGGGCCACGGCCCACTGCACGGGTGCCGCGGCGGCAATCGGATCGGCCGGGTCGCGGACGATCGCCACGGCGCGGCGGGCGTCCGCGCCCGCGGAGGGGGTTGGGTGGAGGCAGCCGGCCAGAAGGCTTCCGGCCATGCAGCCGGCGGTGGCGGTGCCGGCTTGGACGATGAATTCGCGGCGGTTCATGGGAAGAAAGCGGGCGGCGCGGCGCCTCAGGCGAACGGCACGGGGACGGCCTTGCGCGCCACGTAGAGGGGATGCTTGGGCTGGCCGCTGGCATTGCGCTCCAAGCAGTAGGTTTTGCGTCGTTCCAGCAGGGCCAGCACCTGCCGGTCGCGGTCGAGATGCGCGCCATGTTCACCCCAGCCGAGCATGACGCGGTCGACCTTTCCGCTCCATTGCACAATCCAGCGGTCGTTGTCGGGCCCGACGGGATCGGAGGCCGCCCGCATGTCGGCGGGATCCGTCGCGCGCCAGGCGAAGAGATTGAGCATGACGAAAAAGGCGTAGCCCCAGGCGGCGGAAAAATCGCGGATGCGACGCAGGGTGGGGTCGAGCCGGTGTTCGTCCGCCGTGCTGGGATTCAGGCCGATCCACGCGATGCCGCGGCCGGGATCCAGCAGCTCGTCCCAGCGGTGGACCAGCGTGTAGCGGTAGCGGCGGTCGGGGGAGAAGACGCACTCGTTGGGCATGGCGGACGGCTTTCACCCAAAGCGGGTCGCGGACGGGAGGCAACGCTGGTCACACCGCCCGGCCCGCCGCGGCGTCGGCTTCGAACGCGCGCAGCGCCAGTCCCAGCGCCAGCAGCAGCAGGGCGGCGGCTTCGAAAAACGCGATCCCGGGCAGCGGCAGCAGCGTGTCGGGCGCGATGCACACCCCGAAGCTCCAGGCCGCCAGCGGCGGGCCGAAAATGGCCGCTAGGCTGCCGAGGCTCGCGAGCACGCCCTGCACCGCGCCCTGTTCATCGGCCGGAATGTGGCGCGTGATAAGCGACTGCGTCGCCGGGCCGGCGATCCCGCCGAAGGCGCCGCAGAAGACCAGCGCGTAGATCATCCAGCCGCGCGTGGCGAGGCCGTAGCCCACCATGGCGAGGGCCGAGAGCAGGAGGCCGGCCGCGAGGCCGCGCTGCTCGCCCAGGCGCTCGAGGATCGGCCGGACGAGCTTGCCCTGCACGAGGGCGGTGGCGACGCCGACGAAGGCCAGCGAGAGGCCCACCTGCCGCGTGCTCCAGGCGTAACGGTAGCCGGTGTAGAGCACCCAGATGCTCTGCAGCATGACCGACCCGAGCATGTACAGAAAATACATGCCCGCGAGGCCGAGGATGCCGGGGAAACGCCGCAACATGACCAGCGCGCCGACCGGGTTCGCGCGTTTCCATGCAAAGGCGCGCCGTTTGTCCAGCGGCAGCGACTCGGGCAGCACGAACGCGCCGTAGAGCCAGTTGACCACGAGGCACGCCGCCGAGGCGAAGAACGGCAGGCGCAGGTAATAATGGCCCAGCAGTCCGCCGAGCGCCGGCCCGATCACGAAGCCGAGGCCGAACGCCACCCCGACCAGCCCGAAGCTTTGCGCCCGTTTTTCCGGCGGCGTGACATCGGCGATGTAGGCCGAGGCGGTGGCGATGACGCCGGCCGTGAGTCCGGCGATGACCCGCCCGACATACAGCCAGCCGAGGCTCGGGGCCAGGCCCATCACCAGGTTGTCGACGGTGGAGCCGGCTAGCGCGAGCAGGAGCACCTTCCGCCGCCCGAACCGGTCGGACAGCGCGCCGAGGATGGGCGAGGCGATGAACTGCATCAGCGCGAACACCCCGATCAGTGAGCCGTAGGCATTCGATCCTTGCGCCACGCTGCCGCCTTCGAACTGCGTCACCAGCCCCGGCAGCACCGGAATGATGATGCCGAAGCCCAGCACGAGCAGGACGAGCGTGACGAAAATGAAGCCGAGCGCCGGCGGGCGTGGGGACGAATCTTTCATGCTGGCCGCTCCCGCGCCGGTCCGCGCGCTCCTGTGCCCGACGGCGGATGGGAGCGTTCGGCGGCAAGATCCTTGCGGTCGGGTGGGTGCGCGGGGGCGGGCACGGCGGCTACGATGCCCATCCGGGCGGTTCGCTCAACTCGCCGGCGACGATTTGCGCCTTCTGAGCGTAGGCGGGCGCAGCAAGTCTGCGCCCCTACGGGGAAAATGAAACTGTAGGGGCGCAGTCTTGCTGCGCCCTCACTGCGCCGCTACGCGGCCGGCTCGTAATCGAGGTACGGCCCCAGCCACTTTTCGACCGTCTGGACCGTCTGGCCCTTGCGCAGGGCGTACTCCTCCACCTGGTCGCGGCCGAGCTTGCCGACGGCGAAATATTTGGAGTCGGCGTGGTTGAAATAGTGGCCGCTCACGCTGCTGGCCGGATGCATGGCGAAATTCTCGGTGAGCGTGATGCCGGTGGCCGCGGCGGCGCCGAGCAGGTCGAAGAGGATTCCTTTCTCGGTGTGGTCCGGGCAGGCGGGATAGCCGGGCGCGGGACGGATGCCGCGGTATTTCTCGCGGATGATCTCCGGCAGGGTGAGTTTTTCCGCGCGACCGTAGCCGCAGAACTCGCGGGCCCGTTGGTGCGTGAGTTCGGCCAGCGCCTCGGCCAGCCGGTCGCCCAGCGCCTTGGCCATGATGGCGGAGTAATCGTCGTGCTGCGCCTCGAATTCCCGGGCGAATTCCGTGACGCCGTGGCCGGCGGTGACGGCGAAGCCGCCGAGGTAGTCGAGCCGGCCGGAGTCCCGCGGCGCGATGAAATCGGCCAGGCAGTGGTTGTGCTGCCCGGCGGGTTTTTCCAGCTGCTGCCGCAGGAAATGGAACCGCGTGAGTACCCGTCCGCGCGTTTCGTCCGCATAGACCTCGACATCGTCACCCACGGCATTGGCCGGCCAGAAGGCGATGACGGCCTTGGCGACGAAGCGCCGTTCGGCCACGATGCGGGCGAGGAGCTTCTGCGCGTCGTCGTAGAGCCGCGTGGCCTCCTCGCCGACCACGGGATCCTTGAGCAGGTCGGGAAAGCGGCCCTGCAGCTCCCATGCGCTGAAGAACGGACCCCAGTCGATGTACGGGACGATTTCCTCCAGCGGCACCGGGTCGAACGCCCGCGGGCCGAAGAACTCGGGCCGGGGGAGGTCCGCGGCGGACCAATCGACCGGCGGGCGGCGCGCGCGGGCCGCGGCGAGCGACAGCAGCGGGTGGCGGGCGCGGCGGCCGGCAAACTCGCGGCGCTGGCGTTCCTGGTGATCCCGGGCCTCGGCGACAAAGGCATCGCGCCGGTCGGGGCTGAGGAGCGAGCTCACGACGTTGACGACGCGCGAGGCGTCGAGCACGTGGACCACCGGGCCGGCGTATTCCGGCGCGACCCTGACGGCGGTGTGCGCCGCGCTGGT
>CAZAFS010000276.1:0-5072 GCA_964484165.1 uncultured Opitutaceae bacterium
GGCTGCATTTCGCCAAGCGCGGCCGCGCGTTCGAACCCTACCACGACCTGGGCGAGCAGGCGTCGGTCCAGCGCCTGCTCGCGCTCGGCTACCGGCGGATTCCGGCCGCCCTCGAACGCCCGGCGGAGCCGTTCCCGGCGGGCCGCCTGGCCCCGGCGCCCGCCGCGATCACGAGTGCGCGCGGCGGACTGCCCGCCGAGCTCGACGGCGCCCTGGCGGCCAGACCGGCCCTGCCGGAGGCAGTGGAAGGCGTGACGGCGCCGCGCACCGCCGCCGCGGCCGGCCAGTACACGGTGCAGTTCACCTGCGCGCAGCGGGATTACTCGACGCAGATCGGCCGCGCCTACCTCTATCGCAAGGGCGGCCGGCTCTTCCTCCTCCCCGATTTCGAAAAAATGCCGGGCCAGCTCCTGGCCCGCTCGCGCGAGAGCATCGTGCTGGTGAGCTTCCCGGTCCAGAGCCTGCCGCCCGGCCGCTACACGATCCTCCTCTGCGGCGGCCGCGCTTCCAAGAGCTGGGAATTCCTGGTGAAGTAGGGCGTGTTTTCAAAATCAGTTTGTCATTCTGAACGAAGTGAAGAATCCAGTGCGACATCGTCGAAGCTCGCCGCAGAATCTCACTGGATCCTTCCCGCTTCGCCAAGGCTTCGCAGGACAGGTCGCTGCGCTCAGGATGACAGCGGGCAAAACGGAGGTTTGAATACCCGCCCCAGCCGGCGGCCGGCGCACTCCCCCATTGACGCGCGCGCACGATTCGATGAGAACCCACGACACTGAGATGAGCAACGGCTCCCCCATCGCCACGATCAAGCCCGCGGACCTGCGCGGCATTCTGAAATACGTGCCGCGCTTCCAGGGGCAGATCTTTGTCATCGCCCTCGACGGGGCCATTGTCGCGGACGAGAATTTCGGCAATCTGCTGCTCGACATCGCGGTCCTGCGCAGCCTCGGTATCAAGGTCGTGCTGGTGCACGGCATCGGCCAGCAGATCCAGCAGCTGTCGGCCAGCCGCAACATTCCCATCACCGACGTGCACGGCACGGGGGTGACCGACGCCGCCACGCTCGACCTCGCCATCCGCGCCTCCGCCCGCGTCTCCCATCTCATCCTGGAGGGGTTGACGCAGAACGGTCTCAAGTGCGCCATCACCAACTCGGTGCGCTCGGTGCCCGTGGGCATCATCAAGGGTGTGGACCAGCAGTCCACCGGCCGGGTCGACCGCATCGACAAGGAGTTCATCCTGCATCTGATCGGAGCCGACATCGTCCCGATTCTTTCGCCCATCGGCTTCGCGCCCGACGGCCACTCGCTGCGGATCAACTCGGACCTGCTCGCGGCCGAGCTCGCCGAGGTCCTGCAGGCGAGCAAGATCATCTACCTGGCGCCGCACCCCGGCCTGATCATCGGCGGCGAACTGCGCCGCGAGGTCTCCGTCGAGGCCCTGCGCAACCTTCTCAAGGACCACCCCGAGACCATCGACCCCGAGGGGCACAGCAAGGCCGTGCACGCAGTAAAGGCGATCGAGACCGGCACGGCCCGCGTGCACCTGCTCGACGGCCGGGTATTCGACGGTCTGCTCAACGAGATCTTCTCCAACGAGGGCGTCGGCACCCTCATCTACGGCAACGACTATCAGCAGATCCGCAAGGCCACCCGCCGGGACGTGCGCCTCATCTACAACCTCACCCGCAATGCGGTGAAGCGCGACGAGCTGATCTACCGCACCCAGCAGGCGATCGAGAAGAACATCGACCAGTTCTTCGTCTTCGAGATCGACGAGAACCTCATCGCCTGCGTCTCGCTCACCTTCTACCCGGAGAAGCCGGACCTGGCGGAAATCGGCTCGCTCTACGTGCTGCCGTTCTACCAGAACCGCGGCATCGGCCGGAAGATGGTCAATTACGCCAGCATCGTGGCCCAGGAGCGCGGCGCGGCCACGGCCATGGCCCTCTCCACGCAGAGCTACTCGTTCTTTATCTCCTCGTGCGGCTTCACCGAGGCCGACAAGTCCATCCTGCCCGAGTCGCGGCTCAAGAGCTACGAGGAGAGCGGCCGGAACTCCAAGGTCCTGGTGAAACCCTTGGCACCGGTGCCGGTCTCATGATCCCATGCGGCGTGTGGCATGGCTCGCGGGCCTGCTTCTGCCCCTGATCCTCCGGGGCGCGGAAGGGAAAGCGCCGGCGCCCCCGACTCATGTTTGGCCAGCGGCGGCGGCGCAACCGGCCCCCGCGCTGCGCGATTTCGTGCCCTCGCCGTCCACCGGCAAGCTGACGGACAAGGCCGTGCAGAGCCTGAAGCAGATCCTGTCGCAGCCGGCGCCGCCGCAACAGAGTCTGGTGCAAATCGACCTGAACCGGCGGGTGCGGTTGGCGATCCTCTCCGTCCCAAGATGGGTCCCGGAGGTGAGTGGCCGCCACCTGACGTGTGTGCCTGTGCTGAGCCTGGAATGGTGAAGACCGGACCTACGGGTCGGCCACGACCAGGGCCATCGCAAAGCCGTCATATCCTTTGCTGCCGACGGTCTGCAGCGCCACTGCGCTCAGCCGCGGCTCCGCCGCCAGCCGCTCGTTGAAGCGGCGTACACCCTGCACGTTGGGATCAGGGCTGTCGGCCTCGACCACCGCGCCCTTGCGCACGACGTTGTCGGCGATGATCAGGCTGCCGCGGCGGCTGAGCCGAAGCGCCCACTCCAGGTATTCCGCGTAACTGACCTTGTCGGCGTCGATGAATATCAGGTCGAAGGGGCCGCGGCGGTCCGCGGCCAGCCGCGCCAGGAGGTCCAGGGCGCGGCCCAGCTGGAGTTCTACAACGTCGGCCAGGCCGGCGCGGGCGAGGTTGGCCCGGGCGACCTCCGCATGCTTGGGATCGGCCTCCAGCGTCACCAGCCGGCCGCCCGGCGGCAGGGCCCGCGCCAGCCAGATCGTGCTGTAGCCGCCGAGCGTGCCGATTTCCAGGATGGCGCGCGCGTTTTGCATCCGCGCCAGGAGCTGCAGCAGCTTGCCCTGGCTCGGCGAGACATGGATCGGCGGCAGGCCGGCCGCGGCGCTGGCCTGCAGCGCCGCCTCCAGCGCGGGATCCGGCGCCACCAACAGGTCGGCAAAGTAGCCGTCCACCGCGGACCATTGTTCCGGCGTCATGGACGCCTCGCTTTCACCGGCGCGGGGCCGGCCCCAGAGGTGCGCGTTCTCACTTTCCCACCGTGTCGCACGGCGCCGCGGCGTTCAAGCGCGGAACGCGCGCGGCGGCGGCTAGGTCGCCCGGCCCGCGCGTCGCGGCGGCGCGCTTGACGGTCCGGCCGATATCCGGCAGCGATGAGCGCACTCATGAACCCCGCCCCTGCCCCCGGCGCCGCCGCTGCCGGGGCTCATCCGCCGCCGCGCGCCGCCGAGAAGCGCCTGTTCGTGCTAGCGGACGGCCGCAACCTGGTCTTCACGTTCACGCTCGTCAGCTCGCTGTTCCTCCTCTGGGGCTTCTGCAACGGGATGATCGACGTGATGGACAAGCATTTCCAGGAGGAGCTGCACCTCACGCTGGCGCAGTCCGCCTGGGTGCAGTTCGCGCACTATCTGGGCTATTTCCTGATGTCACTGCCGGCCGGCTGGCTCGCCATCCGGCTGGGCTACAAGGGCGGCATCATTGCCGGACTCCTGATGGTCGCGATCGGCGGCTTGTGGTTCATTCCGGCCACGCACATCGCGCAGTTCTGGGCCTTTCTCCTGGGCGTCTGCGTCATCGCCTCCGGCCTGACCTTTCTCGAGACGATCGCCAACCCCTACACGACCGTGCTCGGGCCGACGTGCTACGCCGCCACCCGCATCAACCTCGCCCAATCCTGCAACGGCATCGGCTGGATCTTCGGACCGATCGCCGGCGGCTTGTTCTTCTACTCGACGAACGCCGCCGGCGTCAAAACCGGCAGCCAGACGCTCTGGATTCCCTACGCCGGCGTCGCTGTCGTGGTCATCATCCTCGCGATCATCTTCGCCTTTGCCCGCGTGCCCGACCTCAAGGCCGAGGACGACTACCACCTCGACGACGCCGACAACGGCGCGCCTGGGGCGACCAGCCGCCAAGTCCGACGCGGACTGAATTATTTCCTGCTCCTGCTCAACACCGCCGTGTTGATCGGCGTTTTCGAGATGATCCTGTGGGTAATCCTGAGCACCGCCGGCGCCGGTCACTCCGCGATCTCGACGACGCTGTGGGTCACCGGCGGAGTGGCGCTGGCGGCCGCCGCGGTGCTGATTGGACCGGTGGCCCGCAACCTGTCGCCCCACAGCATCTGGTCCCATCCGCACTTCACCTCGGCCACGCTCGCCCAGTTCTTCTACGTCGCCGCCCAAGCCGGGATCTTCAGCTTCCTGATCAACTACATGACCTCGGAAGTGCCCGCGATTCCGGTGTCCTGGACCACCGGCTGGCTGCAGAGCTGGTTCGAACTCCGCAACGGCCTCGTACATTTCAGCGACCGCGGCGCCTCCAACCTCGCCTCGCTGGGCTTCTTCTGCTTCCTCACCGGCCGGTTCTCCGGCGCCGCCATCCTGAAGAAATTCTCCGCCCACAAGGTGCTCGGCCTCTACGCCACCATCAATGTGGCCGTCTGCGGACTGATATTCCTGAAATTCGGCTGGGCTTCGGTGGTCGGCGTGTTCCTGAGCTACTTTTTCATGTCGATCATGTTTCCGACGATCTTCGCGCTCGGCATTTTCGGCCTCGGCGTTGGGGCGAAGCGGGCGTCCGGGTACATCGTCATGGCGATCATGGGTGGCGCGATGCTCCCGAAACTGATGGGCCACGTGGCCGACCTCTACGGCATGTCCCGCGGCTTCATCGTTCCCCTCGCCTGCTTCGGGCTCGTGGCGATCTACGGTTGGTGCTGGCCGAAGCTCAGCCAAGCCGAGTCCTTGAACGGCCTCCGGGCGACGGGCGGACACTAGCGGACGCCGCCCCGCCGCTCGGCTCGCCGACGGCCCGGCCGCTGCCGGGCGAGGAACTGGCGGGCTACAACCGCGCGCTGCTCACCAAGGGTTCGCCCCGGCCGGCGCTTGGAGGCCCCTGCCGTGGTCTCAGAGG
>CAZAFS010000277.1:0-5007 GCA_964484165.1 uncultured Opitutaceae bacterium
TGGAGGGCCGACCTCCGCGTCGGCCAATCGGCCCGGGCGGAGCCGGGCCATCCAAGAAATTCAGACATATATGGCGCTGCGTGTATCTGGCAACGGCGTGGAGGCGCTGCGCTCGGAATTCAGAAGCCAGGAAGCCACGAGTTCGGGCAAGGTCAGATCGGGAATGGCTCTCGGTCGGTCCGGTCAGCTCTCGACGTCAGCAACGGGAGGCAATTGGGAGGTTTCCTGCGGAACGTTGACCCCGTCGCGGCTTTTGGTTTTTGTCGGCCGAGGCCGAGAATCAGCCCCCTAACGACCTTGGCCACCTCCACTGTTCGGCAAAATCATATGTCCGCCCTTCGATTCGTCTCTCTGCTCGTCCTGATAAGCACCTCCGCTTTCTCGCAGACTGCCGCCTCTTCCGGATTTGCCTTGGGCAGCATCAATCTCGGTTACATGAGTGAGAATGAATTTGCGGAGCGCGTTTCGATCTCGGAAATCACAGGTTACATCGATCGCGTAAAGGCTGCATGCGTCCAGGTTTACGCGGACGACCGTGTTCCGAAGCAGTTCGATATCGTCGTCATCGTCCATTCCGGGCATTCGCATATCTGGTTTGTAGGTGCAGAAGCCGGTGACGGCCGGACCTTCGAGCAGTTGAGTAAGAAGTTGAGCATGGTTGATCTGCCGGCACTAAGAAAAGGGCCGATCGTATTTGCGATCGACGCTCGGATTGCTGGTGGTCGTCCCGGCGGCGTAGAGCGTACCGGAGCGCCACCGATCCCGGAAGAATGGAAGAAGGCTCTTGCTGGAGCGAAGTCCGATACCCCGCTGCATATCGACGACGTGGTGAAGCTCGTATGCCCAAGATGAACCTGCCGGCACAGACGCCAGAGCCAATGTTCTTGGCTGTCACGCCGCGTGCTTCTGCACGAGTCGCGCCGCCTGCGGGCGTGGCTCATTTTTAACGTTACCAAGCTGGAGGCGGGCGGACTGCGGCGGAAATGGCCCGACAAAAAGGCCGGACGCGGGGTCCGGCCTGAAAGAGAGGCGGGGTTCGGCGACCCCGCCCTACAATGTCGGAGCGCGGTCGCGCCCGACCTAGTCGCTTAGGGAGACGCCCTTGGCCTGGGCGGCGCGGATGAGGGCGTCGGCCATGTCCGAAGGCGTGACGGCGACTTCGATGCCGCACTCCTTGAAGATGGCGATCTTGGCCGCGGCCGTGTCCTCCTTGCCGCCGATGACTGCGCCGGCGTGGCCCATGCGACGGCCCTTCGGCGCCGTGGCGCCCGCGATGAAGCCGGCGACGGGTTTCTGGCAATTCTCCTTGATCCAGCGCGCGGCCTCGACCTCGGCCGTGCCGCCGATCTCGCCGATGAGGATGATGCCCTTCGTGTTCCGGTCGGCGGCGAACAGCTTGATGATGTCGAGGTGCGACATCCCGGGCACGGGATCGCCGCCGATGCCGACGCACGTGCTCTGGCCCAGCCCCTTGCAGGTGACCTGCCAGACGGCCTCGTAGGTGAGGGTGCCGGAGCGCGAGACCACGCCCACGTGGCCCTTCTTGTGAATGTAGCCGGGCGAGATGCCGATGCGGCAGCCGCCGCGGGAGTCCTTGCCCTTGCCGGGCGTGACGACGCCGGGGCAGTTGGGGCCGACGAGGCGCGTCGGGCTGCCCTGCATGGCGCGTTTGACCCGGATCATGTCGCGCACCGGGATGCCCTCGGTGATGGCGACCACCAGTTCGAGGCCGTTGGCGACGCCCTCGAGGATGGCGTCGGCCGCGAAGGCCGGCGGCACGAACACGGCCGAGGCCGTGGCGCCGGTGGCGGCAACGGCGTCGGCGACGGTGTTGAAGATCGGCACCTTGTGCCGTTTGTGCTCGAAGAGCTGGCCGCCCTTGCCGGGCGTGACGCCGGCGACGATCTTGGTGCCGTAATCGAGCGAAAGCCGGGTGTGGCGCGCGCCGAATTCGCCGGTGATGCCCTGGACGAGGACCTTGGTCTTGGGAGTGACGAGTATGGACATGGGGAAGTGAGAGTGAAGGTGAGAGTGAGAGTGGCTTTGACAGGAGGTCGCTGAGGAAACAGAGGCGGAGAGAAATTTGACTCTGCGCTCTCTGCGGCCTCCTGTGAGATCAGATCAGGCCACGAGTTTGACGATCTTCTGGGCCGCGTCGGCCATGGAGCCGGCGGACTCGATCTTGAGGCCGGACTCGCCCAGCGTCTGCTTGCCCGCGGCGACGTTGTTGCCCTCGAGGCGGACGACGAGCGGGAGGTTGAGGCTCGTTTCGCGGGCGGCGGCGACGACGCCCTGCGCGATCGTGTTGCAGTCCATGATGCCGCCGAAAATATTCACCAGGATGCCCTTCACCTGCGGGTCGGTGAGGATGATCTTGAACGCGGCCTGCACCTGCTCCTTGGAGGCGCCGCCGCCGACGTCGAGGAAGTTGGCGGGGTTGCCGCCGTAGTGCTTGATGATGTCCATCGTGCTCATGGCCAGCCCGGCGCCGTTGACCAGGCAGGCGATGTTGCCGTCGAGCGCGATGTAGTTGAGCGAGTACTTGGCGGCCTCGGTTTCCTTCGGATCCTCCTCGTTGAGGTCGCGCATCGCCTCCAGCTCCGGCTGGCGGTAGAGGGCGTTGTCGTCCAGCGACACCTTGGCGTCGAGGGCGAGCACGACGCCGCCCGGCATGGTGATCAGCGGATTGATCTCGACCAGCGTGGCGTCGGACTCCCACCACGCGCGGTAGAGCGCGGTGATGAGTTTGACGGCGTTCTTGAAGTAGTCGCCGGTGAACCCGAGTTTGAACGCGAGCTGGCGGGTCTGGTAGGCCTGCAGGCCGACGGCGGGATCGACGTGGATCTTGAAGATCTTCTCGGGGTTGTTCTGCGCGACGGTCTCGATCTCCACGCCGCCCTCGGTCGAGGCGACGATGACCGGGCGCGAGACGGTGCGGTCGAGCAGGATGGCGAGGTAATACTCCTTTTCGATGGCGCAGGGCACGGTGAAGTAGATCGTCTGGACCTTGCGGCCGGCGGGGCCGGTCTGGACCGTCACGAGCGTGTTGCCGAACATGCGCTTGGCATATTCGTGCGCCTCGGCCTTGGACTGGGCGATCTTGACGCCGCCCTTGAAGCCGTCGGTGAAGGTGCCCTTGCCGCGGCCCCCGGCGTGCAGCTGGGCTTTCACAACGACGGGCCCCTCGGGAAACTGGGCCAGCGCGGGCTCAAATTCGGCCAGGGAGCGGGCCGCGACGCCTTTCGGCACGGCGACCCCGAATTTCTCCAGCAAGGCCTTGGCTTGGTATTCGTGGATGTTCATCGGGTAAGGGGTGATTTAGCCACAACCGGGCAGTGCAACGCAAAACGAAACCGGCGGCTGAATTTGGACAGTAAACCCGGCCGCGGCGGCCGTGACGGATCCTTGGATCGACCACGCAGGGATCGGTTCAATCACGGCGCCAAGGCCCGAAGCGGGGGCGGCGCACTCAGCCGAAACGATGCAGTTGAACCTCGATTTACCCATGAAGCGATTCGCACCGAATAGTACCTGTAGGGCCGGCGCTCGGCCTGCCCGCCGTAGCCTTTGGCGAAGGCTGGGCCGCCGGGCCGTTTCACCTCAGAAAAACGGCCTGCCGACAAGCGGCAGCCCTACATTCGTCTGCAGGAGTCCGTATGGCTTAGGGCCCCCGATTTCGGCGCGGGCTGTGTCGCGCCCTCATCTCGGGCGGGGACGCAACGGGAGCTTTGGCAGCGGCGGAGGCGCGGCGGGTGGGACGGCTGGCTTCTGGCCGAGCTTCTCCTCGACCAGTCCGGTGACTTGATCGGCTTTGTGCAACCAGTCATGTGCGGTCTGGACCAGCTCGCCGATCTTGGTTTCGGGAAACTTCAGCTCTTCCGCCGCCACGTGGCCGATCTTGGCGAACGCGTCGAGGCTCCGGTCCGCCTGCTTGAACAGCTCGCCCGTCTTGCCGGACGCCGCCGTTTCCAAACCCTGGTAACCGTTCACGATCCACTCCAATCGACCGGACTGCACGTCAATCAGCAGGCCATGCACGGGCACCTTGGCGCCGATAAGCGGGCTGACGCGGACAAAATCGACGGCGCGCATGACGTTCTGCCGCTCCGTGCCGAACAGGCCGAAATACTCGACCAGATTCTCCGGCAGGCGATGCCGGTCGACTCCCAATACCGCCAGCCGGTCGAGCAACTGCATCGCCGTGGTCCGGCCGACGAGGCAGTCGCTGTGGCCGATGATGGCGATCTCCTTGGCGCCCTTGACGGCGCACGCCAGCGCCAGCGAACGCATCGTGCTGCTGAGGGGCCCGGTGATGATGTTACCGGCATTGCGCAGCCAGATGAGCTGCGACTCCGGGATGCCCAGCGCGTCGGGCAGCAGGTTGTTGAGCCGGGCATCGACGCAGGTCAGCACGGCCACGGGCAGATCCGCATTGGCGATGGCGATCGCGTCGCCGGCGACAGGTTGACCGGCACTGGCGCGATGATTGGCTTCAAGGACGGCTTCGAAGAGGCGCATGGAAGAAAGCGCGGTGAGCGTTGTGTCGGAGCCTGCTCGCGGGCGATACCCGAGGGCAGGTATGCGCCCTGTCGCCTGCAAGCAGGCTCATACAAAACGGACTGATCAGGCTTGGGGCGCCTCGTCCTTGCCCATGGCTTTGCGGAGGGCGGGCACCTGTTCGAGCAGTTTCTCGAACTTCACGCCGGTCAGGCTCTCCAGCACGGGCGGCAACTGGCTGATAATCTGCGTCACGTCGCCGGTAAGTTTGCTGGCGCCGCCGCCGGGACCGCCGCCGGAGTTGATGATGACGATCTTTTCGGTCTTGG
Organism: uncultured Opitutaceae bacterium; assembly: GCA_964484165.1. Classification (GTDB taxonomy): domain Bacteria; phylum Verrucomicrobiota; class Verrucomicrobiia; order Opitutales; family Opitutaceae; genus Fen-1467. Next base: position 4,827 of record CAZAFS010000277.1, read on the forward strand.
CGAGCGGCTCGCTGATCTTGCCGGCAAGCTGCGGGAGGATTTCGACGATCATCTGGATGACCGCGGCCTGGTTGTATTCCTTGAACGACTCAGCCTTCTTGTGCATGGCCTCGGCGGTGGCCACGCCCTGGGCTTCGATGACGGCGGCCTGGGCCAGACCGCGCGCCTTGTTCGCCTCGGC
>CAZAFS010000278.1:0-4980 GCA_964484165.1 uncultured Opitutaceae bacterium
GGTAGGACGGCGCCGGCTGCCCGGTGGCGGTCACCGAGAATTGGACGCTGGTTCCGGTCGTCACGGTCTGGCTCTGCGGCTGGGTCGTGATGCGGGGGGCGACGGGAAAGGTCACGACCCGGACGGCATGGTTGTTGGTGTCCGCCACGTAAACGTTCCCCGAGTTGTCCACCGCAATTCCAGTCGGAAAATTGAACCGCGCGGCTCCATCCACACCATCGGCACCGCCGGCCGTGCCCGGCTGCCCCGCGAGGGTGACGACCGCGCCGGCCGCAGTAATCTCGCGGATCGTGCTGTTGTCGGTGTCGGCGACAAAGACATTGCCCGCACTGTCCACCACCACCCCGGAAGGATTGAAGAATCGCGCCTGGCTGCCGGCACCGTCGGTCCCGCCGCTGGCGCCCGCTTGGCCGGCCACGGTGGTCACCGCTCCAGACGACGGGACGAGTTTGCGAATGGTGTCGTTGTTGGTGTCCGCCACGTAGAGGTTGCCGGAGCCATCAAGCGACACGCCCTGGGGCCCGGTGAAGCGAGCGGAAGCCCCCACGGCGTCGGCGCTGCCGCTGACGCCTGCCGTGCCGGCGGCAGTGCTGACAGCGCCCGCCGGGGTAACCTTCCGGACGGTGTAATTCAAGGTGTCCGCCAGGTAGAGATTGCCTGCGGGGTCCACGGCGATCCCGGACGGCCCCTTGAACCGAGCGACACCGCCCGAGCCGTCGGCGCTGCCGGCGGCGCCGGCGGTGCCCGCCAGCGTGCTGACCGCGCCGGCCGGGGTGATTTTTCGGACCGTGTCATTGTCGGTGTCGGCGACATAAACATTGCCGGCAGAGTCCACCGTCACGCCCGCCGGGTGATTGAACCGGGCGGCGCCGCCGGTGCCGTCACCGCTGCCGGAAGCGCCGGCCAATCCGGCCAGCGTGGTCACGGCACCCGTCGCTGGCGCGACCGCCCGGATCGTGTGGTTGTCGGTGTCGGCGACATAGAGATTGCCCGTGCCGCCGGTCGCCACGTCGGCAGGAAAATTGAACCGGGCGGCCGTGCCGGTGCCGTCCGCGCCGCCGGCGGCCCCGGCCTGGCCGGCCAGGGTGCGGACGGTGATGCCGGGGCCGGTCAGCGTGGGCCAATTGCCCGAATCCCAGAACAGATCGTTGATCAGCAGAGTGGGGTTGCCGTTGTTGTTCGCGTCATACGCGTGGTAGGCCAAGACCCACGCGCCGCCGTTCTGGATGACGCTCTGGCCGCCGGGTCCGATCCACCGGGTGTCGCCGGCGGTGAGCACGGTGCCGCCGCCGCTCACCATGGGGACCCCGCCCTTGTCCAGATACGGGCCGGTGATGCTGGTGGACCGGCCGTACGCGATCTTGTAGGTGCTGTTGACGCCCAGGCAGCATCGGTCGATCGAGGCGAACAGATAGTAATAGCCGTTGGCGTAGACGATGTTCGCCCCCTCGATGCCGTTGGTCCGGACCGCGATCGAATAGATGGCGCCGGTGGGCTTCATCGTGGCCGGGTCGAGCTGGACGACGTGCAGGCCGTCGAAATAGGAACCGAACACGAGCCAGGGATTGCCCGCCGTGTCGATGACCAGGCTTGGGTCGATGGCGTTGAACGCATCCGTCCCGGAACGGGAGCTGATCACCAGGCCGTCATCCCGCCAGTCGCCGGCGGCGATACTGGAGCAAGACGTCAGGCCGATGGCCGAGTTGTTCGTGCCGAAGGCGGAGACGCAGTAATAGCACCAAGTCCGGCCGCCGAAGCGGTGCACGTCGGGCGCCCACACGTCGTTCGGCCCCATGTTGGGAGAATAGGTCCGCCACCAGGACAGCTCGGCGGCAAACAGCGGCGACCGCTGCGTCCAACTCAAACCGTCGGCGGAGTTTTTCGCCGGCAGCCCCGTGCCGGTGGCGAAACACCACCACGTGCCGCCCTCCCGGATGATGCTCGGGTCGTGCGCCCCCAGGTTGCCCGACAACGTCCAGTTTGCCGCCCTCGCCGGACCGGCCGCCGCCGACAGAAGCCCACAAACGAAGAAGAGCCGGCGCGGCAACGTGACCCACCAGGGACGGGCCGCGGAGCGCGGCTGAACGAGCCCCGATCGTCCCCGCCCACTGCCGCACGGAGTACGCCCGGGCAGATTCACTGAATCCGCTCCCCCGCTCCGCCTCAGGCGCCAAGGGCGCCGGAAGAAGGTCCATGATTGGATGCGACCCATGACATGCGGGCGACTCATGCGGGGTTCCGTGCTCGACCTGGCAGGCGACCCGGCTGGGAGGCCAAAGCCTCCCAGCCGGGCTTTCGTCAATTCCAGCTATCTCGACGGCGCCGGCTGGCCCACCGTCAAGGTGTCAGTCATCTGCGCGATTCTTAGTAGCGGTACCGCAGGCCAATCTCGTACGTCGTGTCGTAGCTGCGGACGTCCCGCGGGAACATCGGCAGGCCGCCGAAGTTGTCGTGATACTTGGTCTTCGTGATGTTGGTGGCATCGGCCGTGATCATCAGGCTCTTGGTGACCTCATAGCTCGCGGAGAAATCGAGCTGGCCGCGCGGCTCGACCCAGACGGTCGTCGGCTGGATGCCGCTTTGGTTGAAGCCGTCGATATATTTGCCGCGCCGGTTGTAGGCGAGCCGACCGGAGAACGGGCCCTGTTCGTAGATCAGGACGATATTGTAGTCGTCCTTGGCGACCTGCGAGATCGACTGCTTGACGTTCGTGAGCGGATTCTCGGTTTCGCCCTTGATATACGTGTAATTGGCCTGAAATCCCAAGCCCTTGAATGGATCCGGCAGGAAATCGAAGAAGTATTGGTAGGCGATCTCGGCGCCCTCCAAGTAGCCGTTGTGCGTGCTGCGCGGCCGGGTGACGGTGTAGAAACTGCCGTTGATGGTCTCGGCCGAGGCGTAGTTTTGAATATAGCCATCCAGCGTCCGGTAGAATCCGGCCACGGAAGCCATGCTCGATTTTGTCGGATAGTATTCGAGCGACAGGTCGTAATTCGTCGACTTGATCGGGGCCAGGTCCGGATTGCCGCCGGAACCCTGGCCGGGCAGGGTCGGCCCCGGGGACGTCAGTGACAGGGCGGGATTCAGCGCGCTGAAGTCCGGCCGCGTCACCGTTTTCGTGTAGGCAAAGCGGAGGAAGATGTCGTCCTGCAGCTTCAGGCGGCCGTTCACCGTCGGCAGCGTCTCCCAGCGCGACCGGTCGACGGAGGTCAGTTGAAAGGCGCCGCTGGTATTGCCGTTGACGGTCTGCTGCTGGTAACCGCTCAGGGTGTCGTTTGTATGCGCGAAACGCACGCCGATCACTCCGTCCAAGGGGGTATCGCCGAGTTTGGCCGAGTAGTTGGTCAGGCCATAGAACGTGGTCGTCTTCTCCGTGTCCTTGAAGGTCTTCGAAGGATCAGCCGCCGGCGGCCCGGAGGCGTGGCCGAAAATGTGGCGGAGCACGTCGGTGTTGTTCAGGAGGAAATTCTCGTCGGCCGACCACCACTGGCGGACGTTGATCTGATTGGGGCCGATGAAGATATCCCCCGTGGAGAGGCGGCCCAAACCGGGAACGCTCGACGCCGCCGCGACGGCCCACTGAAAGTCGCCGCCGCCGTTCGCGGACGTGTAGTTGACGTCGCGGTCGGCATACCGCACGCCGAACTGCAGCGACTTGAAGAAATCGTTCCGCAAGCGATAGAGCAGATCGGCCCGGAGGGCATATTGCACGCTGTGGGCGCGCTGCCACTGGTCGAACAACTGCTGCAGATGGTAGTTGTTGACATTCGTGTAGTCGATGCCGGTGGCGTTGACCGACGACGCATTGTTGTCGTTGTACGTGATCGAGAAGGAGGGCGTCACGAGGCCCGTGTCGAGAATCACCCCCATCGGCCGGAAGGTGCTGAAGTTGTAGCTCAGCTCGCCGGAGACCTTGACCGTGCCATTATCCGATTTGCCGCCCACGGCGCCCTGGTAGGTGTCGGTCTTGTCGTGGAAAGCCTGCTTGCTGGTCAGGCTGTTCGTGAAGTGGGCGGTCAGGCTTTGAATGAAACGAGCCGGGGTGCCCAGACTGTCGTATTTTTCCGGGACACTGTAGCCGTCGTAGCCCGCCGGATAGAGGGTGACGTTGTTGATGAAAAAGCCGGTGTTGGCCCAACTGGGAATGCCGATGAAAAAGTCGACGCTATGCTGGTTGTCGTAGTGGGTGTAGAGGTTGTCCCAGTAGAACTCGGTTTTCTCATCGGGCTTCCACTGCAGCATGAGCGACACGCCGGTCCGCTTGCGGTCGCCCGGATTGAGCTGGATCCCGAAATTGTCGGCGTAGTAGCCGCGGGTGCCGGAGGAATCGGCGGCGAGGTCGAACGTCTCGCCGAGCGCGCCGAAGTGCACGTAGTTGTCCACGATCTGGTCCATGAACTGCGAACGCGCATAAGACACGTCCAGCAGCACCCCGAACTCACCCGCCGACGTCTTCCAGCGGTTGCTCACCAGGCCGCTGATGTTGTAGCTGTCCTTCTTCGCCTGGGTGGCATAGATGCCGCGGCCGGTGCCGGCGACCGTGAAGCCGGTGAAATCGAACGGGCGCCGGAGGCGCACATCGATCAGGCCGGCCACGCCGCCCTCGATCTTGTCCGGACCGATGGATTTGTAGACGTCGAGGCCGGAGACCATTTCCGCGGGGATGTCCTGCAGCGCGAGGCCGCGGCTTGTTCCCGTGAACACTTCATAGCCGTTCACGGTGGTTTCGAGATTCGGCAGGCCGCGGATCACGACGGAGCTCACTTCGCCCATGCTCCGTCCGACCTGAATGCCGGGCACGCGCTGGAGCGCCGCGGCGACGGTGAGGTCCGGAAACTTGCCGATATCCTCGGCGACGATGGAGTCGACGAATTCCGGGGAATTCACCTTGATTTCCTCGGCGCTTATCAAGCTGGCGCGCACTCCGGTCACCATCACCGGCGCCATGACGATCGGCGCCTCTTTGGAGGCCGGCTGGTC
>CAZAFS010000279.1:0-4937 GCA_964484165.1 uncultured Opitutaceae bacterium
AGATTCAGGTTCGGCAGAATATGCTGCTGCAGTTCGATATGATACGTCTTGGCTTTCTTCGTGCCGTAGTTGGCTGACTGGGTGTTGATAGAGGTCCAGTCGTATAGACTCGGGTTCGTGACGCCCCGGTCATACCAACTTCCGTAGCCAGTGGCCCCGGTGCTTGCAGGAGGAGTCGGCGCCAAGGGTTGGATAGACGACGTAAGCATACTCCCGTAGGCAATCCACTGCGCCGGCGTCAGCGCTGTGAGGGCCGGAAGGCCCGCGGTGATGTTCTGGGGCAAGCTGCCCCAAGATCCGACCAGACTGCCTTGATCGATCATCAAGATCTTGCTGTTCCTAATTGGCCCGATGTTGGGCACATAAAAGGGCGACGTCGTGGTCGTCAGGGCAGTCAGATTCGAAGGGGTTCCAGGCACCCAGCGCGGATCCAGGGTGGACGTCACATACGGGCCGATGACCGCCCCCGTGTCGAGGATCGTCAGCTTGGCAGTGACCGGGTTATACGCGGGCCGGCCGGCCTGCAGCCATGGCGTGACGTAGTCGAGCGGATCCGCATAGTTCGGCAGGTTGCTGCGGTTGTCATAGTTCTCAAAGCTCACCGTGATCCGCGTGGTCTTGAAGGGCCTGAGCATCAGGGCCACGTACTGCTGCCGCGTCAGGTCGTAAGAAGGCTTGCGCTCAAATCCTTTAGAATCGTACAGCGCGGCGACATAGATCGCGGCCTTCTCACCCAGCGGCTCGTTGTGCTCGATGCTGGCCCGGTAGGCCCGAAAACTGCCGAAGCGATACTGCAGTTCCGAGGAGCGCTTGCCCAGCACCGCATCGGTCGGCGACTGGTTGACGATACCCGCCGGACTCCCCATGCCGAACAACATCGAGTTCGGACCGCGGTTGATCTCCACGCTTTGCGTGTTGTAGGTGTCGAACGGAATCCGCGCGATCGTCGGGTAGTTGCTCTGCGAGGTATCCGCCGCCCCCAAGCCGCGGATCCGGTTGGCCGTGGCGGCCCCAAAGGGCGTACCGGCGTCGGCGCTGTATCCGGCGATGGTGTCGCGCAGCACCCCGCGGTTCAGGTAGGCCGGCGTGTAGGTGTGCGCCCCTTCGGTGTTCGCCTCGTACATGAAGATGTCATTGATGTCCACCGAGGCGGCGTCCTCCAACTGCTGCTTGGTCACCACGGTGATCGCCGAGGCCAGGTCGCCGATGTTCGTGTTCAGGCGAGTGCCTGCCAAGGTGTTTTCCGTGTAGTAGCCGGCGTCACTTGAGGACGCCTGTACTTCGAATGGTGACATCTTCACCGTGACAGAATTGTCGAGCTTGAGAACGTGCTCTTCAGTCGCGGGATTGGCGTTTTGTGCCGGGAGAATCGTCGCACCGACTGAGACGAAAAATGCTGCTAGCCAGCCGGTTAGGGATCTAGGTGTTGTCATTTTAGCCTTTCTTGGGGGTATTGGGGAATGGGTCGTGGCCACGCCTGGCAGATGGCCTCCGGCCGGCACGCTGCATACGACGGCCAGCGCACCGGTCCTGTCGTCCTCCGTGGCGCGAAGCGATGTTCCGGCGAGTATCCGGTCGAGCGCCTCGCGTACGGCGAACTTCCCCATCAGTGCATTCGTCTTTATCCCGTTCACTGGTTCGGCTGGGAACATGATCTCGCGGTGGGCCTGCTGCGCGAAACGCATTAGCGTCTCGCCGGCATCTCCTGCAGGCACATCGAAATCCCTTTTGTCATTGTCAGCCGCGAACACCGCGGACACGAGAACGACGGCTTGCAGGAGAGGAAGCGCCATAAGCATGGTACGGCGCATCGATATAGCCTGGACCGTCATTCTTGGTCATGGCGTCTTGGGGTTACCCCTCAAGACGCGTTCGCGGAGGATTTCCACTAAAACGTTCTTTGGGGGTTGTCCCTCACCCTCAAAATCGGGCGACTACAATCCACCCCAAGTGCTAAATGGTCCGATTACTGCGACTTGAGGAGCACGATCTCATTCACTCCGTGGCGTTCCGCGTGCACGCCAAAACTCGCTCGGAGCAGGCGCACAAATCCGTCGATATTGTCCGAGCGGAACGACGCGCTAATTCGAAGGGCGGCCAAATTTGGATCGACGGTTGTTAACTGCACGCGGTTGTGACGGTTGAACTCGGCCAAGATCGCGGAAAGCGGCGTGGCGGTGAACTCGAGAAGCCGGGGTTGCCATGCGAGGAGACTCTCCATCTCGTTGGCCGAGACCTGTACGACCCGTGGAGGTGGTCCGGTGGGCGCAAGGGACATCACCGCGCGTTGGCCGGCCTCAAGAACCGGTATGGTTGGGGCGGCCGCGGAGAGAGCTACGGCCCGCCTGGGGCCGGCCGGACTCGCAAGCGCTGCGGGAAAACTCACCTGCACGCGGCCTTCGGTGACGAGCACCGCAATAGCCGCCGCCTCGACGCGTACATCGAAGGCGGTGCCAACCGCGCGGACGCGGACGCCGCCCGCGTCGACGATGAAAGGACGTGCCGGATTTTTCGCGACCTCGAAATGCGCTTCACCGCGCACTAGGCGCACGAGGCGTTCGCTGGGTGTGAAATTCGCGGTCATCGCGGCACCGCGGTTCAACACAATCTTGGAGCCGTCTTCGAGTGAACGCGTCTCGATCGGGGAAACGGAAACGAAAGGGGAAACGGGGTTCGGGGCAATCGTCGTGCGCGGCCAGGGGACATGAACATAAGCAATAAAGGCCGCGGCGACGGCCGCGAGCGCCAACGGCAGCATCCAATGGCCGTGCTTGGAGTGTGGCGCGAGGAGATCAGGGTTGGGTCGCGGACTGTACCGAGGTTGCCACTCCGCAAGCTGGTCCAGCCGGTCCCAGTCTCGCCTATAGCGGGCAAAGCACGCGCCATGCCGGGGATCGGTGGCCAGCCACTGAGAGAACTTGTCCTGCTCCGCGGCGGTGAGCCCGCGATCGCGCCGTAAGAACCACGCCGCTGCTTCGTGCTCGATTCTATCACGCTCGGTTTCGTCCTTGGACAGTTTGTTCATGGTCGGACTGGGCGCTGGTGGTCATGGCGCATGGCGGTCGAAAAACTCTGCGATCTTACGCAGACCGATCGTACCCTGCACCTCAACGGTGTGTTCCGAGATTCCGAGCTCGGAAGCGATCTCCTTTTGAGATAATTGATAGATTTTACGCAATGTAAAAATTCGCCGGCAGCGCTTTGGCAGGGACTGGACGGCCTGAGTCAGAAGTTCGAGTTCCTCGTTCCGGGCGACCGTCTCGGGAACCCCCGCGTCCCTATCTACGACGGACAAAGCCTCAATTTCTGCTAAGGGATCTATGCGCTCCACTTCACGGTGGCGTAGATGGTCGAGAGCAAGATTGCGAGCCGTGGCAAAGAGAAATGCCTTGGGCGAAAACAATTTGCCATTCTTGCCTGCCTCTAGAACCCGCAAACAGGCCTCCTGTACGATATCGTCCACATCGCGGAAGGACGAAAACTGCCGCTGAAGCCACGCGCGCAGCACTACCGTATGCGGCTGCACTTCCTCGGCAAACCAGCGGTCATACTCTGGATGGGGTATACTCAAGGCTACTAGGTCGAAGTAGTCGTTTGCACCGGTCAACCATGTGTGTCAAGCAAGCCGCAGTTGCTAGGCTCGCGTCGCCACGATCGGATGGGCCACTCGCCATTCCTTATTGCTGGTCGTAGCTTCGGCGGCGCTGGGAATCATCATTTGGCGGCTCTTGCAGGCATTGCAGGAAAGGGAAAGGAAATCTTCGTTGTTGAGCCGCATAGCATCCGCTGTTGGGTCCACCGGGCCGCCGACGGGACGCATTTTGGACACTACCCCTCCAAAAAGCAGGCCGTCCAATTCGTCAGGCAGATTCACGCTGGCAATCGGCGCGCGGTCCTTTTTGTACGCAGCGCCAGCGGACTCCTTGAGGAAACCTACCGATTTCACTAGGTCTTCCATATAACTCCGCTGACAATGCGCCCGATCTTCAGGTAATGTTAGCGGCGAAGAGATTTCTGCCCCCATTCCCCGGACAGGAGGCCTCTCGAAAGCGGACAACTATCCGGCGAAGCCATAGCGGCAGCGGGCGGAGACTGCCACGCCGTAGCCCGCGGATGCGGGCGAAGGCGGGCATTGAACTCTGTGAGGAGCTTCGACTCGGCAGGCCACCCGCCTACGTCCCGGCGGGCCGGGACTTCCGCCTTCGCTAAAGCTTCAACGGGACAAGACGGCGAGGTGCCCGCGCCGGGTCAGCCGATCCGGGGGCGGCCGAACAGGCGGAAACGCCGGCCGCACTGCGGCCACTATTCCTCCAATGCTCCAACGCCTCGCGTTTGTACTCGGCGCTGTAGCGCGCCTTTCCGGCCGCGGGCTTCTGCAACTGCGTCTTCATGGGGTCTCCTTCGTTTTGACCCCAAACCCGTGTCCGTCAAATCAGGGCAACCTTAGGCCGTACATTTGCCACTCGAGGAAGGTTGACCGGTTCACCGCGTTCGTCACGCGCCGATCCAGATCCACTTGGCAACTAAACAACTCCTTCTGCTCCTCGCGCCGTCCCATCATCCTGCCCACATCAGACGTGCCGCGTCTCTGCCTGTTCAATCACCAGCCGATTAGGGCAGCACGCCCTTAACTCTTTCAGTCAATTCCGTCCTCAGCCGCTCCGAGGACGCGCGGACGCCGGCGAGGATTGCGGCCCGGCAGGTCGTCACCCGTCTTCATGTCCTGATACGAGCGCCGAAAGCCCTTCGACGAGCTCGGGGCCCTGAGCCTACCCACGGGGTTCAAATCCCCGTTCGGATGCGAGTCTCGCCAGTTTCGCGATCGCGGTCTTAGGGAGCGAGAGCGGGTGCCGGGTTTTGTGGCGCCCGGCCCGGCCGAACAGACAGATTGTTCGTCGCCACATAGATGGTCATCGCGAGCAGAATGAAGCAGGCTG
>CAZAFS010000280.1:0-4926 GCA_964484165.1 uncultured Opitutaceae bacterium
GCCGCTGGTCGCCGAGCTGCAACTTGACGAGACGGCTGAAAAGGCGGTGCGCAAGACCTTCCCCAAGCCCGGCACCCAGCCTCAGATCCTCATTGTCACAGACAAGCTCCTCACCGGTTACGACGCGCCGATCCTCTACTGCATGTATCTCGACAAGCCGATGCGCGACCACGTGCTGCTGCAGGCGGTCGCCCGGGTGAACCGGCCCTACGAGGATGCTCGCGGGGTGGAGAAGCCATGCGGCCTCATCATCGACTTCGTGGGTGTCCTCAAGGACCTCAAGAAGGCGCTGGCCTTCGACTCCGACGACTACACGGGCGTGATCGAGGGGCTCGACGTGCTGCTCGCGCGATTCCGCGAGCTGATGGACGGCCCCGCCCAGCGTTACCTGAAGAAGGCGACGGGCAAAGGCCGGGACGAACCGCTCGAGACCCTCCTCTACGAAACACTGTTCCGGAAGGAGGCCCGCGAGGCGTTCACTGAACTGTTCAAAGAAATCGAGACGCTCTACGAGATCCTCTCCCCCGACCCCGCGTTGGCCGACGACATCAGGCCCTACAACCGCCTGGCCGACCTCTACGCGATGATGCAGGCCGCCTACGGCCAGACCACGAGCTTCATCGGCGAACTGGCCAACAAGACCGCCACGCTGGTGCAGCAGAACGCCGAGGCACATGGCCTGAACCGGCTCACCAAGACGGTGGAGTTCGACGAGGCAGCGCTGGCGGCGCTGCGATCGCGCAAGGGGCCCGACGAGGAGAAGGTCATTAACCTCGTGCGCAGCCTGCAGCAGGACGAACAAACCAAGGAGCCGCACCTCATCTCCATCGCGGAACGGGCGGCGGGGGTCATGGACGCCTTGGACGAACGTCAGGCCTCGACCCAGCAGGCCCTCAAGCAGCTTGAGGCTCTGATGGCCGAACGCCTGGAAGCGGATCGCGCACGCACCGCCAGCGGCCTGGCGGCCGGGGCGTTTGGTGTGTTCTGGGAGCTGAAGCGGGAAGGCTACGACCAGACCAAGGCCCGGGGGCTGGCCGTGGAGATTGAATCGGCCTACGAACGATTCCCCAACGCTGGCGCCAATGCGGATGAAATGCGCCAGCTCAAGGCCGAGATATACAAGGTGCTGCTTCGGGTGGTGAGTGGGCCCAAGATGATCGCGCTGGCGGACAAGGTTATGCGCGCACGTCCTTCATGAACCGACCTATTCTGTCGCCCATGGAGAACTTCCGGAACAGAGTGGCACGATGGTCCCGGCGGCTGCGGGCCCAACCCCGGGCTATCATGGTCATGCGCATGACGCGCAAGTGGGCCTCCTGTTCTTCCCGCGGGCGGGTGTGCTTCGCGCGCGACCTGCTGGACCTCTCACCGGCCCTCCAGGACTACGTGATCGCGCATGAGCTGCTGCACATGCGCCACCCCAACCATGGCCGGGTGTTTCACGCCCTGCTGACCGCGCACATTCCAAAATGGCGGCGCCATCACGCTCGGGTGAGGACCTGGGCCGCCATGCGCACTTAGCAAAACACTTTCCAAACCATGGCACGCGCTGGAGGAGAAGCTGACAAATTGGGCAACCGCTACGAGACGGTATGGACTGTTGACAGCCTGCTGGACGTGCTGGTGGGCGAGGCGCAGGCGCTCACGGCAGAGCCGTTGACCGGTGAGCTCGGCATCGAATTTCTCAAGGAGCTGAACGACGGGAGCCGTGAATTCCATTCGGCGAAGCGGCAGACCACCGGCCTGACGTGGAGCCTGAACACGCTGACGGCAGTGAGCGACACGGGACGTTCGATCCTGCAAGACCTGTTCGACCGGATCGCGGCAGCGCCGGCGAACACCGCTTGCTTTGTCTCCACGACGACAGCGAACCATCTGGAGGAGCTCCGCGCCATGGCGACGGCCTCGCCGGATGTGGCCAATTTCGAGGCGCGGTTGACAGCACAGGACCGGCTGAAGGACCAGTTTGAGAAATACGTCTTGCGCGTTGGCGGCAGTGTCGCGGTCTGCCGTGATCTCCTCCGACGGCTGCGGGTGGTGGGCTTGACAGAGCCGGAGCTGGTGCGGCGGCTCGATCACCGGATCCGTTACCATCTCTATCACCCGGACGGCAGCCCTGTAGACCCACAGGCGGTCCGCCTGCTGCTCGGTGATGCCCTCTTCGGCTGGCTGGGCACGCGGGTGGATCGCGCCATGGTGCGCGATTATCTCGCCGGCTGCCGTCTGCACGAACGGGACTGGCAGCGTGATCCGCAGCTCCGCGAGACGGTCGAACGGCGCAACGGCGTTTATACTCACGAGGTCGAGGCGGAGTTGATCCACGGTGCGGCGATAGTCCGGGCGGAGGCTACAACCGCGATCGGCGCACTGACCGATGGCACACAGCGCGACGTTGTAATCGTTGGGGCGGCTGGTTTGGGGAAAAGCTGCGCGGTCGCGCAGGTCGTCCACGGGCTGACCGCCGCCAACATCCCGCTTCTCACGCTGCGACTGGACCTCCAAACCACGGTGCTAACGGCAGATGCCCTCGGCCGCGAACTCGGCTACCCGACTTCGCCCGCTATCGTGCTGGCGGGCCTGGCGAACGGGGGCCGTTGCGTCCTGGTCATCGACCAGCTCGACGCACTCAGCCTTGCGTCGGGCCGGAACCAGCACCTGTGGTCGGTCTTCGAGGAACTGCTCGGCGAGAGCCGGCGCTACCCGCAGATGCGGGTGCTGCTGGCCTGCCGGGAGTTCGACGCCAGCCATGATCACCGCCTGATGCGGCTGTTATCCGACGACAAGCACTGCCAGCGAATCACGCTCGCCCCGCTCCCGCTGCTGGATGTGCGCACAGCCGTCACCCGCGCAGGAGTCGATCCCGACAAGCTCTCGCCGGAGGATCTCGTGCTACTTCAGACCCCACAAAACCTTAGCCTTTTCCTGCAGAGTGGTCCCGCCGAGCACGGCCGCGTTGGCAGTGTGCAGACGCTGCTGGACCGGTATTGGGACCACAAGCAGCGCCGAGTGGAGCAGCGGCTGGGGAGGCCGTCGCGCTGGCTCGACGTGGTCCGGACGCTGGCCGGCTGGCTGAGCGAACACCAGACCCTCAGTGCGCCAAAGGACATTCTCGATGCTTTTGACGCGGACGCCCGGGCGATGGCTTCCGAGCATGTGCTGGTGCTGGAGGGACGTTCCAGCCGGTTCTTCCATGAGTCGGTATTCGACTATTCGTTCGCGCGCACCTATGTCGCGTCCGGCGGCACAGCCGCCAGCCTCCTGTTAGACAGCAAAACGGAACAACATCTATTCCGCCGGGCGCAGGTCCGGCATATCCTCACCTACCAGCGGGGCCGCTCGTTTCCGGTTTACCTCGCGGACCTCCGCCGCCTGCTGACGGAGCCAAACGTGCGCACTCACATCAAGAAGCTGGTGCTGGACTGGCTTCGCAGTCTGCCGGACCCGAAACCCCAAGAGTGGGAGCTGGTCCAATCGTTGGCGATGGTGCCGCCATGCGCGCAGTGGTGGCGGACTGTGCCGCATGACAGCCTGGGGTGGTTTGACCTCTTGTTGGCAGATGGGACATGGGCAACCTGGTTGCAATCGGGGGACGCCACCGCCATGGATCAGACGCTTTGGCTCCTGAGCCAGAAGACGATCATGCAGCACCGTTCGGAACAGGTGGCCGCGTTGATCGGTCCTTGCCTCGACGGCTCTGCAGTCTGGCAGGAACGGTTTCGGAACCTGCTGCGCTTCGCCGAGCCGCACCACAGTCGTGCGATGTTCAGCCTTTTCCTGCAGGGCATTCGCTCCGGCTGGTTTGATAAGCCTGGGGACCACTGGTGGCACCATCTGCACGACTTCCCGACCAAATCGCCGGGGCACGCCGCCGAGCTTCTCGAGGAATTCATCGACCGGCAATGCGTCCGGTTTCCCACCGGGAATCCCTTCGACCAGAAAGCTATGGGTGACCGTTTCCCAGAGGACTACTGCAGCCGGCTGGCGGACGCGGCGCCCGAGGAGTTCGTGGCGCGAGTGCTACCGCGCATCGCCGTCGAGGTCGTCCGGCGGGCTCATGTCACGGAATACGGCGAGCACCGCGATGAGATTTGGCCTTATATGGTGCTGGGGTTTGACCATGATTTCGACTCGCACCTTCTACACGGACTCGATCGAGCGATGCGCAGTATCGCCGTTTCGGGCCCAGCGCGGTTGCGGGAGCTGACCGCCTCGCTGGTCGCCAGCCCAAATCACACGCTTGGCTACCTCCTGCTCAGTGCCTGGACGGCAAATCCGGCGGAATTCGCCAACGAGCTGGCCCGATATGTCAGCGCGGATCTCTTCCGCCTCGACATCGGCTACGGCGTGACCGGCGGCGGTGGCGGCACCGGCGCCGCTGCGGTTTCTCGTGCGGCGATCACGGCCGCGGCCCCGCATTGCTCGCCCGAGGCCTACGCTGCGCTGGAGGCCGCCATTCTCCGGTTTCGTGACCCGTATGAGCAGAAACGACCGCCGTCGATCGGGTTCACGCAACTGCTTTTGCTGAAGTGCCTGCCGGCGGCGCGCCTGAGCCGGGCGGCGGCAAATCGTTTCGCCGAGCTGACGGACAAGTTCCCGCAGGTTGACTTTTCTCCGCCCCGGCCCGCCCAGGTCGTGACAGTGGGCTCGCCGATCACGGCCGAGGCGATGGCGAAAATGACGGATGAGCAGTGGCTGTCGGCGATGCGCAAGTATGACTCGATGCGGTTCGGCTCATACCACGAGTTCAACAAGGGCAGCCTGCACGAGCTCGCCGGGGCGCTCACACGTGAGACCCGGAGTCATAAGGAGCGTTTCGCCGCCTTGGTCGTGAAGATGCCGGATGACATCAAGCCGGAGTATTTCGACGCCATATTGCGCGGCTTGGCGCAGACCAAGCCTGATAACGGCGACGCCGCCGCGACCCAA
>CAZAFS010000281.1:0-4925 GCA_964484165.1 uncultured Opitutaceae bacterium
TGTGGATCTTGTTGTTGACGATCTGCGTGAGATGGACGGTCGCGGGCTTGCCGCAAAGGTCGCATTTCAGGGAATTGGCCATGGCGTTAATGTTATTATAACACGATGCACAGAAACGGCGATGCGCACCTTGCAATAGTGTGACAGGCGCGTGCCGTCCCGGTTCATCTGCACCAATCATGCCATCCGGACGCCCGCTGGCAAGATTGAGAGCAAACGAAGAAAGCGGGGGCCAGGCGGGAAACCGCCGCCGGGCCGCGATCGGGCGGCCGGTGGCGCCGGCGCGCCCGCCGTCAGATCCTGGTGCCCTCGGTGAGGACCCGCCGGCGGAACTCGGCCAGCACCCGGCCGGTGATCGGGCCGGGCTTGCCGTCGCCGACCTCCCGGCCGTCGAGTTTGACCACGGGAATGACCTCCGCCCCGGTGCCGGTGAGGAAGCACTCATCGGCATTCCAGATGTCGTAGCGGGTCAGGTCGTGCTCCTCCAGCGGCAGGCCGAGACTCTGCGCGATGCTGAAGATGGTGTCGCGGGTGATGCCCTTGAGCGCGCCCTGTTGCGCCGCGGGGGTGTAGAGCCGGCCCTTGTGGACGATGAAGAGGTTGTCGCCCGTGCATTCGGCCACGAAGCCCTCCTCGTTGAGCATGACCGCCTCGAGCGCGCCGGACTGCCGGGCATCCAGCTTGGCCAGAATGTTGTTGAGATAATTGAGCGATTTGATCGCGGGCGGGAGCGCAGCCGGACTCGTGCGCCGCGTGGGCACCGTCACCACGGTCAGCCCGGTGGTGTAGTACTCGAGCGGGTAGAGGGCGATCTTGTCGGCGATGATGATCACCGACGGGTGCGGGCAGAGCCACGGCGACAGCCCGAGGTCGCCGACGCCGCGGGTGACGACGAGCCGGATGTAACCGTCGCGCAGACCGTTCTGCCGGCAGGCTTCGCACACGGCCGTCGCCAGCTCCGGCCGCGAGATCGGGATGGTCAGGAGGATGGCCTTGGCCGAATACCACAGGCGCTCCAGGTGCTCCTCGAGGCGGAAGACGTTGCCCTGGTACAGGCGGATGCCCTCGAAGATCCCGTCGCCATACAACAGCCCGTGGTCGAACACCGAGATTTTGGCGTCGGCCGCGTCCACAAATTTTCCGTCGAGGTAGATCTTCATGCGCGGTGGCCACACTAGGAACGCCGCCGCGCCTTTGTCGAGCCTCGCCGGGAGTTTCCCCTTGTGTTCGCGGTAAAATGGCGGCATCTGTGCTGCCGTTCCCCCTATGCATACGAACAGCGAAACCTCTCGCTGCGCGCAGCGAGTTTATTGGTCTCGGGGTTTGGCCGCCGCCGCGGTGTTTGCCGTCCGGACCGGCCGCCAGACCTCCTTCCTCCGCCCCCGGGCCCGGCCATTGCGCCGGATCGGACCGGCATTGGGCGTCAGCCGCGGCGTCCGCGGCTTCACGCTCATCGAGCTCCTGACCGTCATCGCCATCATCGGCATTCTCGCGGCCATCATCATTCCCACCGTGGGCACGGTGCGCGAGACCGCCCAGCGCACGGTCGATGCGAGCAACCTCCGCGAAATCGGCAAGGCGGCGATGATCTATGCCGCCGACAACAACGACTGCCTGCCCGACCCGCTGGCGGCGGCGGCGCAGCAAAACGTGCAGGCCGCGAGCAACTATTTCCGCTGGATGGGGCTGCTCGGCCGCGCCGGCACGCTCAACACCGCCGGAACCTATTTCTCGAAGAACGACCCGCTGTTCGACGGCACCGCCCCGCCCGGCGTCATGGACCCGGACGACGCCACCCGCCGCCAGGTCAGCGCGGCGCTGCAGCAGACGACGCCGAGCTTCGAGTTCGTCGGCGGACTGAAAATGAGCGATCCGCCGACCACGCCCATCGCGTTCACCCGCGGCCTCACCGCGGCGGGGGCCTGGGATCGCGAGCGCGGCGTGTACCGGCAGGCGGGCGGTCACATCGTGTTTCTCGGCGGCAACGTCCAGTTCTATGCGGCCGTCGACGGCCGGCTGACCAGCACCGCCGGGAAACCCACCAGCGACATCCGGCAAACCATCCCCGCCCCCGTCGACGGCAGCCAGCGGCTCTACGGGCGCAATTCCGCCATCGCCAGCGAGGCCGGCACGCCACCGGTCGCGCCGGAATAATCTCCGCGCCCGCACCTGCGCCGGTGGGCGCGTCCGCGCGCCCCCGGCTGTTTTCCTTTGCCAGTTCGTCGCCCCCGGCCATGGTGGCGGCGAGGAATGATCGCACCGCCCTTCACGCCCGCCACTGGCGTCACCTACGTCATCGGCCACCGGAATCCCGACGCCGACGCCATCTGCTCGGCCATCGCCTACGCGGCCTTCAAGGAGGCGCGGGGCGAGCCGGGTTACGCCGCCGCGCGCTGCGGCAATTCCAACGCCCGCATTGACGCCATCCTGACCCGTTTCCACCAGCCGCTGCCGGTGTACCTGAGCGACGTCACGCCGCGGGTGCGCGACGTCATGGTCACCGACGTCATCTCCATCTCCCCGGACGCCACCTGCGCCGAGGCGCTCGAGCTCATCGAGGGCCACGACATCCGCGTGCTGCCCGTGCTTGATCCGGCCCGCCGCCTTCTCGGCACGCTGTCGATCTTCCAGCTCGGCGGCTTCTTCATCCCCCGGCTGAAGGAGCCCCGGCTCATGCGGCGCGTCCACACCCGGCTCACCGACATCGCCCGCGCCCTCAAGGCCGCGGTGCTGCACCTGACCAATGAGAACGCGCTGGAGGAACTCTACGTCCGCATCGGCGCGATGGACATCCGCTCGTTCGGCCGGTTCTCCGACCAGGAGAACATTCCGGCCGGCCGGTCCGTCATCATCGTCGGCGACCGCGCAGACATCCAGCGGCACTCCATCAAGCTCGGCGTGCGGCTGCTCGTCGTGACGGGCAACCTGCCGGTGGACGAGGAGGTCCTCGGCCTCGCGCGGGCCGGCGGCGTGAGCCTGATCATCAGCCCCTACGATTCCGCCACCACCGCCTGGGTCATCCGCACCGCCACCACCGTCGCCGGGCTGATCGACCGCAAGTTCGTGTCGCTCGACGCCGACAACCGCATCGCCGACGTGCGCAAGAAGGTGGCGGCCTCGCGCGCGGCGGCGTTCATGGTCCTGGCCGACGACGGCCGGCTCGAGGGCGTCCTGACCAGGACCGACATCCTCAAGCCGGTCAAAACGCGCCTCGTGCTGGTGGACCACAACGAGCTGACCCAGGCCGTGCCCGGCGCCGGCGAGGTCGTCGTCGCCGAGGTCATCGACCATCACCGCCTCGGCGCCCTCAACACCGCGCAGCCCATCCTGTTCATCAACGAGCCCGTCGGCTCCACCTGCACGATCGTCGCCGATCTCTTCCGCCGCGAGCACCTCACGCCACCGGCGGACCTCGCCGGCATCATGATGGCGGGGATCGTGTCCGACACGCTCAACCTCAACAGCCCGACCTCGACCGAGAAGGACGCCGGGCTGCTGCGCTGGCTGGCGGGCCTGGCCGGGGTGGATCCGCGTGCGCTGGCCGACACCATCTTCAGCTCCGGCTCGGTCATCCTCGCCCACCCGGCCGACCAGGTCGTGCGCTCCGACTACAAGGTCTACCACGAGGAGGGCGCGCGCTTCGCCGTGGCGCAGGTGGAGGAACTCGGCTTCGGCAACTTTTGGGATCACGCGAAAGCGCTGGCCGTGGCGCTGGAGGAACTGCGCGCGGCGGAGCGCCTGCTGTTCGCCGGCCTGCTGATCACCGACATCAACAGCCAGAACTCGCTCCTGCTCGTCAAGGGCGAGCCGGAAATCATCGCCCGGATCTCCTATCCGCACGTCGAACAGGACGAGATCTTCGACCTGCCCGGCATCGTCAGCCGCAAGAAGCAGCTCATCCCCTACCTCACCGGACTGCTGAGGGAGATGCAGGCGGAGGGCGCGCTGCCGCGGACCGCCGGCGACGCCTGAACCGGCGGCGGCGTCCGCCGCTCAATACGTCCAGGAGTAGCTCAGGGTGAGCACGCCGCGGCCGGCGGTGGCCATGTTTTTCGTCCGCGGGGTGTCACCCTGTTTGAAGTAGTTGCCGCTGCCCGCGGTGTAGGCAAGACCCACGGTCAGCTTCGCCGACCGGCTGAGGGCGAACGGCGCGGACACCCCGACGAGCCAGTAGTCGCCCCAATTCTTCACCTTGGGCGCGGCGCCGCTGACCACATCACGCTGGTCAAACGTCCCGGCGAGAGCCGTGAGGTCGAGTTCGGTGCCCAGCCCGGTCAGCGGTACGGCCGTGGTGGCGGCAAGTTCGTAGGTCGCGCCTTCGAGCACGACGTCGTAATAGAGCTTCGGCGTGAACTTCACGCCGTGCACCAGGTAGTTCACCGCCAGGCTCGGCTCCAAGGTGGCGCGATAAAAACCCTGATCCCGGGGGGCGCGCGGG
Source organism: uncultured Opitutaceae bacterium (assembly GCA_964484165.1). GTDB lineage: Bacteria > Verrucomicrobiota > Verrucomicrobiia > Opitutales > Opitutaceae > Fen-1467. The sequence goes on from CAZAFS010000281.1 coordinate 4,439, forward strand.
TAGGTGTAGACCGTGAACCCGGGCTCGATACTGAGGGCATCGGTCAGCTTGACGGTGTACGAACCGTACGGATCAATCTCCGGATCGGACTGCCCCGGCACCCTGTCTCGCAACGGCGTGCTCATCCAGATGCCCAGGATCAGGTCGCCGTCATCGGCCTCGACGGTCGGCTGAAACGCCAGGCCACCCAGGAGGACGCCGCGGAACATGTATTGCGAAGCGATCCCCGGCGTGACTACGACCGACCACGGCGCGGCCGCAGGCGCCACCGAACCCGCCGCGCCGGTCTGTGCCCGGATATTCACCGTGCCCGCGGCGCAGGCCAGGAAAGCGAAAGCGACGGTGGTGGTTCTCATGCGATCGGGCGGGCCGGCCGGCCGCCCACGATCACAAAGTTTGGATTTCGTCGGCAGCGCAAGCCGATTGGCGGCGGCCGCGCCCGGGTCAGCCCGGAACCGCTCACGGCCGGCGCCGGCTCTTCAGCATC
>CAZAFS010000282.1:0-4919 GCA_964484165.1 uncultured Opitutaceae bacterium
GGATCTCGTCGATGAACAGCAGGTCGCCCTCCTCGAGGTTGGTCAGCAGGCCGGCGAGGTCGCCCGCCTTCTCGATCACCGGGCCGGAGGTCACGCGCACGTTGCGGCCCATCTCGGCGCCGAGGATGAAGGCGAGGGTGGTCTTGCCCAGGCCGGGCGGGCCGCTGAAGAGGATGTGGTTGAGGGCCGCGCCGCGCTTGCGGGCCGCGCCGACCATGACCTTGAGGCGCTCGACCGTCTTGGCCTGGCCGGCGAAGTCGCCGAAGGCCAGCGGCCGCAGCGCCGCCTCGGCCGTGCTGACGGGCGCCGTCAGTGCGGCCTGGATGAAGCCGGTGCCGGTCGCGGGCGCGGCGGGGGCCGCGGCCCCGGCGGTTCCGGGTTTTGAGTTCTGGGCTTTGGGTTGGGTCACGGCGGTTGCGGCGGGGCGGCGGCGATCAATCGCCAGTCGCGCCGCGGCGGTCGAAAGTCATTGCCATTCCACTTCGGCCCCGAGGGTGCGGAGGTTTTCCACGAAGCGGGGGTGGGCGCGCTCGATGATCTCGGCGTTGCGCACGACGCTGCGGCCGGGGATGCTGGCGGCGATCATGTAGAGCGCCACCGCGGCGCGGATGACGTAGGGCGCCTCGACCACGGCGGGCCGCAGCGGCTTGTCGCCGAAGACGATCACCCGGTGGGGATCGCACACGACGACATGCGCGCCGAACTTGGCGAGTTCCGACACCCAGGTGAAGCCGCCCTCGTAGACCTTGTTCCAGAAATGGATCTCGCCGCGGGCCCGCACCGACAGCGCGATCATGCACGGCAGCAGATCCACCGGAAAATAGGGCCAGGGGGCGGCCTCGATCTTCGGCAGGAGGTTGGGGGTGTAGGAGGGGGCCACGGCCAGCCGCTGGCCGCGCCGCACGACGGCGGTCGTGCCCTCGTGTTCGAGGATCACGCCCAGCTTGCCGAATGAGCGCGCGATGAGATCGAAGTGCTGCGGCAGCGAGCGTTCGACGCGCACCTCGCCGCCGGTGATGGCGCCGAGCGCGAGGAAGGTGACGATCTCGTGGTAGTCGCTGTTGATGGTGAACGTGCCGCCGCGCAGCCGCGCCACGCCCTCGATGCGGAGCATGCTCGTCCCGGCGCCTTCGATCTTGGCGCCCATGGCGGTGAGCACGGCGCACAGGTCCTGCACGTGCGGCTCGCTCGCCGCGTTGATGAGGGTTGACGTGCCCTCCGCCAGCACCGCCGCCATCAGGAAATTCTCGGTCGCCGTGACCGACATGTAGTCCTGCCAGTGGCGGGTGCCGCGGAAGCGGCCGGCCAGCGTGAGGGTCAGCGCCCCGTCATGCGTGATGTCGGTCCCCAGGGCGCGGAGAATGTCCAGGTGCGGGTCGAGTTCGCGGATGCCGAGCGAGCAGCCCTTGGGGCTGGCCGGCACGATGATCTGCTTCATGCGCCAGAGCAGCGGCGCGAAGAGCAGCACGGTCGAGCGCATGCCGGCGGGCATCTCCCCCTGGAGGGGCCCGGCGCCGAATTTGGCGTGGTCCACGCGCATCTCGCCCTTCGGCTTGTCCCAGGTGATGCGCGAGCCCTGCGCGATGAAGAAGTCGACCAGTTTTTCGAGGTCGGTGATGGCCGGCACGTTCAACAGGCGCACCGGCTCGGCGGCCAGCAGCGTGGCGCACAGGATGGGCAGCGCGGAGTTCTTGTTGCCGGACGGGACGATGGTGCCGGACAGGGGTTTGCCGCCGTTGACGATGAGATCGGCCATGGATCAGCGATGATGCGTTTTAGTCTTTGATCGGTCAACCCCTGGGGTTCGTTCGCGAGATTGTCGGAACCCGAAGCACGAAGCTCGAACTCCGAAACAAATTCGAAGCTCCGGGAAAGGAAAGGCTCAAAACCCGGAGTTCACGCCTGGGCGTTTTCTGCGGTTTCGCTCCCCGGGTATTCGATTTTGTTTCGCGCTTCGATATTCGGATTTCGGATTTGTCGGCGCGGCCTTCAATTCCGGCTGCGTTGGTTCCTGTAACCGATCGAATGGTGCAGATGCAAAAAAGGCGTCCATCGAAGGATGGACGCCTTTTAATGCGAGTCGAAGCAATCCGCTTGGCAAGGCTTAACTGCCGGCCGGCGGTCCGCCGCCGGGTCCGCCGCCGGGGCGCGAATCGCCACGGTAGCCGCCGCCGCCGCGGTGACGGCGCCGGCGCCGGCGGCCGCCATTGAAGTTGTCGCCGCCGGGGCCGCGCTGGTCACCCGACGGTTGACCGCCGAACTGGCCGTCGCGGGGGCCGCGTTGGTCGCTGTGGAAATTGCGGCCGCGTCCGCCGCGATGGCGCCGGTTTTGGCGGAAGCCCTCCCGGTCGAACTCGCGGTCTCCGCGGGTTTCGGCCGGAGGCGTCTCCGGTTTGGCGGCGGATCCGCCGAAGAGCTTCTTGACCCAGCCGAAGAAGCCGCCGGATTTCTTCGGCGCCTCGGGCGGGGCCGGAGCGTACGGCTCGGGCCGGTCATATTCCCCGCCGGCATTCCGGCCGGAATCGCCGGTCGCACGGACATCCGCCGGGCGGTCGCCCCGCTGTTCACGGTCGGGACGAAACACGGGTCGGTCGCCGCGGCGGTCATCGCGCCGCGGGCGTCCGCCCTCGAACGGGGCGTCGGCGGGCCGGCCCTGGTCGCCGCGGGCCTGGCCGGCCACGCTGCGGAAGGACTGGCTCTCCCAACTGTGCTCCACGCGCTTCGTCGTTTCCGGCGGAAGGATTTTCAGCTCGGACTTGGGCTCGGATTCGGGAACCGCGGTGGGAGCCGGCTCATCGGCCGGCGGACGAATCTCGGCGGCGGGGGCCGCGGGCGGGGCGGCAACCTCGGCGACCGGCAGCGGAGCGGGCGCCGGCGGTTTCGCCTCGGCCACGGGCGCCTCCACGGGAGGAGCAGGGGGCGCCGGGGGCGCGAACGGGTTCTTGTATTCGGTCGGGGCGGTGAGGATGGACACCGCCGTGGGTTTGTATTCAGCCGCGGAGGCGGCGGGAGCGGCCTGGGGGGGAGGACTCACGGGGCGCTTGCCGCGGGCCAGGCCGGAGCCGCGGGTGTTGCCAAACGTACTGGGGGGTAGGTTGGGGCTGGGGGGTGCGCTTGGTGGGTTCACAGCCTCGGCTGCCGGGGTTTCGGCGCCGGACGATTCTGGATCTGACATGTTATGCTTATGTTTTGGAACGGCACTCACCGCTGTCGGGAGCAGCCTGTCTCTGGTTGGTGGAGAGGCATGCGGAACGCGCACGGCGCGCTCTACGCCTGCCAGGAAGAGTACACCATCGGCCAATTGCCAACCTCCGGCAACTCCAAAACCGCCGGCCGCCGCGCCGGCGCCGCAAACGGCTTGTTCATGATCTTGGGCCCAAACGGCTTACCGGTCCGCATGGCGGGCTTGCCAGCCGCGTCCGACCCGCGTAGGTCACACCGCATGGACAAGTTCGAAGAGATCTTCCGCCTGCAGGACGAACTCAACCGCCGGATCGGCGTCAACCTTCCGCCGCCTTCCGTGGAGGAGAAGACCAAATGGGTCCTCAACTACACGCGCGCCCTGCAACAGGAGACAGCCGAGCTGATCGATTCAGTGCCGTGGAAATGGTGGGCGCGCTACCAGAAATTCGACGAACAAAACGCCATGGTCGAGGTTGTCGACCTGTTTCACTTTCTGGTCTCCCTCGCGCAGGCGCTCGGCATGAGCGCCGACGACGTGTACCAGGCCTACCTCAAGAAGAATCTGGTCAACCACCAGCGGCAGGAAAGCGGCTACGCGCAAAAGGACGAGGCGGACTCGAAGCACATCTAGGCGGCACGGCCTGTAGGGCGGGGTCGCTGACCCCGCCACGGCCGTTCGTTTTGGCGGGATCTGGAGATTCCGCCCTACAACGTTGGGCGCAGCAAGCCTGCGCCCCTACAATTCGTCCGTGGATTTCACACCGGCGCTATTTCGCCGGTGCCCTTAGATACGCCGGGGCCGACGGGCCCTGATGGAGCGTGCCGAAGAACCGGCCGGAAGGATAGTATTCAGCACCCAGCTGGATCTTGCCGGCAACGTTCTCGCCGGCCACCGCCTCGATGAAGGCGAGGGCCAGATCGAGGCCCGCGGACACGCCGGCGGACGTCCAGATGGGGCCGTCGTGGACCACGCGTTCCGGGCAGACCTTGACGTCGCCCAGCTCGGCGAGCCGCGCGAGCGACGCCCAGTGCGTGGTGGCGCGGCGCCCCGACAACAGACCGGCCCGATGCAGAATGAATGAGCCGGTGCATACGGAGAGCACGGCCTGGCAGCCCCTGGCCTGCCGGGTGACGAATTGGATCAGGACCTCGTTGTCGACCTCCGTGCGGGTGCCCTGGCCACCGGGCACCAGCAGGTAGTCCAGCGGCGGGCACTCGCCAAAGGCGACGTGCGGATTGAGGGACATGCCTTTCGCACAGAGCACCGGTTCCCGGTTTTGCGCGACCATGAGGCAGGTTCCGGGACCCTGGAGCGATTTGCTCCAGAGCGAGATCATTTCCCAGGGACCGACCAGATCGAGTTCCTCCAGCCCGGGAAAAAGGAGAAAGCCGAATTTCTGCGAGGGAAGGTCAGCCATGAGGGGAATTCTGTCCAAACGTTCCGTCCGCCCGCTGGTGCAGGATGATGGGGTTGCCATCGGGATCGAGCACGTCCACGTGCCAGCAAACCTTGTGGTCGGTGGGCTCGTTCAGTACGCGCGCGCCCCTTTTTTTCAACTCCGCATAGGCCGCGTGGATGTCCGCCACGGCAAGCGCGAGGCGGCCGCCCGTGATGGTTTCGGGCAGTTTCACGCCGCCGTGCAGTGAGAGCGTGACGTTGCCGCAGTTGAATTCCGCCCATTGCCATTCCTCGCTGTAGATTTCCTGCGGCAGGCCGAGCGTCTCGCGATAAAACG
>CAZAFS010000283.1:0-4904 GCA_964484165.1 uncultured Opitutaceae bacterium
GTATCGCGAGCACGCCGCGCAGGCGCGGGTGGTCGTGGTGCCGTCGGGCAAATATTTCGGCAAGTATTACCAGGACATCCAGCGGCGCGTGCCCTCCATCGCCAACGCCCGGAAATACCTCGGCTGGCGGCCGAAGGTCGATCTGCCGACGGCCATCCGGCGCACGCTCGACTACCACCTCGCGCACAAGGACTACCAGCTCGAGTGAGCGGTAGGGCGCGACCGCTGGGCGCGCCGAATACCTCGTTGGCGGCCGGCCCAGCGGTCCGGCCCAACCTTCCTGCCATGCCCCTCCGTCTTGCCCTCAAAGTTGACGTCGACACCGACCGGGGCACGCGGCTGGGCGTGCCGCACCTGGTGGCCGACTGCCGCGAGGCCGCCGTGCCGGCGTGCTTCCTGTTTTCGCTCGGACCCGACCAGACCGGCCGCGCCATCACCCGCATCTTCCGGCCGGGCTTCTTCAAAAAAGTCAGCCGCACCAGCGTGGTCTCGATGTACGGCGTGCGCACCCTGCTCAACGGCACGCTGCTGCCCGCCCCGCACATCGGCCGCCGCAACGCGGCCGGGATGCGCGCGGTGCGGGACGCGGGTTTCGAGGTCGGCATCCACTGCCACAACCACTACCGCTGGCAGGATTACGTGCACCGCATGACCCTGGAGGAGGTGCGCGCGGAGTTCGCCGCCGCGCGCGCCGAGTTCCGGCGCATCTTCGGCCGCGAGACACTCACCGCCGGCGCCGCCGGCTGGCAGAGCAACGCCTGCAGCCGCGAGGTCTATGACGAGGCGGGGCTCCTCTACGCCAGCGACACGCGCAACGGCGCCCCCTTTTTTCCGCGCCTCGACGGCCGCGTTTTCCGGACCCTCGAAATCCCCAGCACCCTGCCGACGTTCGACGAGCTGCTCGGACGCCCCGAATATCCTGACAACCGGATCGTGCCGCACTACCTGTCGCTCCTGCGCGAGGACGCGGTCAACGTGCTCACGGTCCACGCCGAGATCGAGGGCATGGGGAAACGGCAACTCTTCCGCTCGCTGCTCGCCGCCGGTCGCGACCGCGGAGTGCAGTTCATCCGGCTCGACGAGTATGCCCGCAAACTGCTGGGGAATCGCGACGCGATTCCAGTCCGCGACCAGGTGCTGGCGCCGATCGACGGCCGCTCCGGTGTGGTGGCCATGCCGGCGGGCTGACTGGTTTTGAGTTTTGGGTTTTGAGTTTTGGGTTTGGTTCGCTGACCCCACCAATCCATTCCGGCCAAAGGGGAGAGTAACCGTGTTTGACGATCCAGCGTCCCTTCGGTAAACACGAACTGCGATGAATACGGCGAAAGCATGCGTGTTTGCGGCTTTCGGCATCATGGTCCTGGGCGGTTGCGCGACCACCCGCACCTTGTCGGTTTCCCAGGCAAACACAGCCGCAATAAGCTTTGCCCAGGGGAAACCGTGGCTAAAACCGGTGAAGCGAAGCGCGGTGGCCGTCTGGCTTCTAACCCCGACCTACAAGACGCATCTCTCTGAGCTCCTGCCCCCGGCATTTCTCGTCATTGTGCATAACGGCGGTGACCGGTTGATCAGCCTGTCGAGCGAGGACGTCGCCGCGACGGTGGCGGGACACCCGGTCCATCTCCTAACGTACGAGGAGTACCGCGACGAAATCGACCGCCAGGCACGCCAAGAAATGGTGAAGACCTGGGCGCAGGCTGGCTGGGGACCGGGAAGAATCGATCTTCCGGAGCGCTGGGTGATGAACAGCAACGACCAGCTCGACCACCTGCCGCCGGAACTCATCCTGTCACCCGGCGTGGATTCGGCGCTCCTCGATCGGCGGGCGCAGGCTCAGGCACTGGTGCTCGAGTTCCGGCGCGGCGACCTCCTCGCCGACGCCCGATTGATGCTGGGACTGGGCCAAAGTGCGATTTCCCCGGGGCGCAGCGCCGCACGCGTCTTGCGTCTACGCCCCTCCGATTTGTCCAGCGGCCAGCGGCTGCGAATTCTGGTCAAGACCGGCGACGAAACGCACGAGTTTCTCTACGAGGTGGGGAACTGAAATTCGGAGGCTTTTCGCTCGCGACGTCCAATCAGCGGTCCGGCGGCGCCGGCGTTTTTCGGTGCAACACCACATACCGCGCGTCGACCTCGAGCCACGGCCGCCCGGGCAGGAAGCGGACCGCATCAAGCCGGGACATGACATCCCAGGCCTGCACGAACTGATAGTCGCGCAACATCGCCTTGGAGGCCACGACGGGCCAGTTCAGTTCGGTGGTGCGCAGCACGAGCCATTGCGGCCGCAAGCGGTCGATGAGGTCGACGTAGCGCGTCGCCCCGGTGCGCACCGCCGCCGTCACTTCCGGCGAACTCAGCCCGGGAAAATCGTAGGTTTTCAGTTGCGAGTAGTAACCGATGTAGCCGAGCGGCTCGAGGAACACCGTGTCCCGGGACGCGGCGTGCCGGTGCAGCCAGACTCCGATCGCCCGCCGGTTTTGGTCCTCGATCAGGCGTTGTTGCACCCGCATTTGCCACGCCACGGCCGCCAGCAAGCTGCCTTGCACGGCGACGAGCAGCAGGCAGACGACGCGAAATCCCGCCGCCAGATGGCGCCGGCCGGCCGCCTCGAGTCCAGTGTAAACGCTGTCTGCCATGCCGGCAATCGCCAGAAACGCCAGCACACTCCAGGGCGGCACATACCACGGGAACAGGATGATCGAATTCAGGTAGAACATGCCCAGGAACACCGCGAGTGACAGGCGCCGCGCGGCGACGGGCAGGCCGGGCCAAACCCAGCCGAAGGTCGCGACCACGGCCAGCCCCTGCGCCAGGAGGCCCATCCCCGCCGGCCAGCCGCCGAGCACCCAATACGCCGGCAGGAAAAGATCGCCCTGCATCGCGTGCCCGCCCAGCACCCGCAGCGGCAGGAGCAGCAGGCCCGCCAAGGTCACGGGCGGCATGAACGCCGCCTTGGCGATGACCGTGTGCGGAATGGGCGTCCCATAATACCACCACGACCAGGCGAACCAGGGAAGGTAGCCCAGGGCGCCGAGCAGGACGCCCCGCCCGAGCCGCGCCCAAGGCGGCGCCGGCGCCCCGTCGCCGCGCCGCCGCAGCACCAGGTGCGGCACGAGCAGCGCCCCGATCAGGATGAAGGCATCCGGGCGCGTCCACATGAGTCCCGCGCACGCCACCGCGAGCCAGACGGGGCGCGGCGGCGCGGGGGATTCCAGCTCGCTCCACAGCAGCAGCAGGAAGAAGACGAGCAGCGCCGTCTCCTGGCCGTTGATCGAGAAGTCCGTCAGCTTGGCATCGGTCAGCAGGAGACCGAACGCCACCATCCGCCCGATCCCTCCGAGCCGGAGCGTTTCCGCCCGCCGCCACACGAGCGCCGCCGCGCCGGCCAGCAGGGCCGCGCTGATCGCGCGAAAAATCCAGAGCGCGATCTGGTCGTTTTTCCCCGCCAGAACGAGACAGAACGCGGGCACGAGCACCCCGAGGGGCGACGTGAAGGTGTGCACGCGCTCGCCGGGATTGAACACCAGTCCGTTTCCCTCCACCAGATTGCGGCTGCTGCGAAGCGTGATGTAGTAGTCCTCCCAGGCGTGATGGGTGAAGGCGGCAAACGCCAGCGGGAGCAGAAACGCCACCGCGATGACGAGCCGCTTGGAATTCCCGGGAAGCATCGCCACAAGCCGCTCCGCGACGTCACCCGGCGCTGGGGCGGCCCATCCGCCAGAAGAGCCACAGGCCCACGCTGAGGAAGATGAGGTTGGGGAGCCACATCAGCAGATCGGGGCGCAGCTCCGGCCGGTCCTCCAGCCAGCCGATTATGACCGTGAGGAAGTAGTAGCTCATGGCCAGCGCCAGGGCCACGCCGAGGTTGGCCGAGGTCTCGCGCCGCGAAACCTTGATGCCCAGCGGCACGCCGATCAGGGCGAGGGTGAACACCGCGAACGCCGTGGTGATCTTGTCCTGGATCACCATCTGCACCTTCATGCGCTGCAGCGCCTGCGCCGGCGCGTCCTGGGCCGGCGCCGGCTCCCCCAGCCGCCGCCACTCGGCGACCAGCTCCGGGAACGTGTACCACTGGAGCTTGCGGTGGACCGCGACCGGGCCGAACAACCGCCGGAGCGCCAGGCGCGTGGGAAAGCGGCCAAAGTGCCCGAAGGCCTGGGGCGCCGTGAATTCCTCCGTGGCTTTCAGGTTCATGGTCTCAATCCGGACATCGCGCAGATTGAGGGCGAGTTCATCGGTGGCCTCATCGTAATCCACGCTGCCCGACGCCGCCCGGACGAAGTTCCTGACGCGCCCCTGCGCGTCGAGCTCCCACATCCAAAAATCCTTCACCGTCGTCCCGTTCTTTTCGCCCACATAGAGCACCCGGCCCGGAAAATCCCGGACGAACGTGCGGGGCACGATGAAGCTGAGCGGATTGGCGCGCACGGCGTTGGCCAGCTCGGTGTGGTAGACCACCCGCGCCCACGGCATGAACTGGAAGTTGATCGCCACGCCGACGAGCACTCCCAGGGCGGCCAGCAGCAGGACCGGGCGCGCCACCCACGGCAGGCTCAGGCCCGCGGCGCGGATCGCCGTGACCTCGTGCTCGGCCGACATGCGCCCCAGCACCAGCAACACCCCGGTCAACACCCCGATGGGCAGCGCGTACGCCACGACGAACGGCAGCAGCAGCAGCACCAGTTCGGCGAACGTTTCGAGCCGGAGTTGGCCGGCCACGACGTAGCCGAGCAGGTCCTTGACCGCGTTGCCCACCATCAGCACGAACGCAAACAACCCCACCGCCACGGTGCAGGCAAAGAGCACGCTCTTGAAGATGTGACGCTGCAGCAGGCCCATTGCCGGAACAGTTAAGCACCCGACGCCCGAAGCGCACGACGGAAATGGCGGTGCCGGGGCGGCAG
>CAZAFS010000284.1:0-4898 GCA_964484165.1 uncultured Opitutaceae bacterium
CGCCGTCGTCGAAGTAGGCCTTGAAGCCGTTGTCGTGGGGCGGATTGTGGCTGGCCGTGATGACCACGCCGCAGTGGGCCTTCAGCCAGCGCACGGAAAAACTCAGCTGCGGCGTGGAGCGCGGGGCGTCGAAGATGAACGCCACGCCGCCGAGGCGCGACCAGGTGGACGCCACCAGTTCGCAGAAATGGCGCGAGAAGTGCCGCACGTCGTGGGCGATGACGAGTTTTGGCGCGTCGTAGCGCTCGGTCCGGGCGAGATGGCCGCGCACGTACCGGTAGAGGCCGATCGTGGCGCGCACGACGGTGAAGTCGTTCATCATGTTGTTGCCGACCCCCGGATGCGCCGGCGTGCCGCCCGGCCCCAGCGTGCCGGTCTCGGCCGCGGCGGCCACGACGCCGATGGTGCGGCCGCGCATGCCGCCGGTGCCGAACTCGAGATACCGGTAGAAACGGTCGTTCAACTCGCCCCACGCCTCCCGGGCGACGAGTTCATCGATGCTCGCGGCGGCCCATGGCGGCAGGCCGGCGGCGAGCCAGTCGGCGAGATTGCCGACCGCGTCGGGCAGCACCCGGCCGGCGGCGCCGGCGGCGCGGATCTTCTCGAGGGTGGTCATGGTATCAACACACTATGGCATGCCTGCACACACGCGTTCCGGCAGCGTGTCATCCTGAGCGCAGCGACCTGTCCTGCGAAGCCTTGGCGTAGCAGGAAGGATCCAGTACGATTCCACATGGTGTCTCAACGGTGTCCCACTGGATTCTTCACTTCGTTCAGAATGACAAGCCCGATCTGACGATACGCCGGAATCCGCAGAGTACATGCTCGGCATGGCAGAACTTCCTCACTCGAGGTAGAGCCCATCGCGGATCGCCGGCGCGGGCGAGCACCGGGCCCAGCTCCCGGCAAAGGAGGTTTCATCGTCGCCGAACAGCGGCGACACTTCGAGCGCGATTCCGGGCAGGCCGGTCGCGTCGGTGGCGACGGCGGCCCCGACGTGTTTCAACCAGCGGGCCACCTGCCGGAGCTGGTCTTCGCGCGCGGTCCGGGACGAATCGATGCCCTCGGCGTTCTTCACCGGCGAAAAGTCGTCCGCCCGGCGGGTCTCGATCACCAGCGGAAGGTGGGCGGACGGCAGCGCATCGAACACGAACATCTCGAACTTCACCCCGTTGGGCCGGTCCGGCTTCACCGGCCGCCCGGCGGCGTCGACCGTCGCGATCTTCTTGTCGGCGCGGTGAAACGGCAGCGCCGACCCGGCCCCGCCGCCCCCGCCCGCCATGCGCCGCACGAATTCGCGATCGAGGAGGTGGATGGCGATGCTGCCCGCGAGGTAGCGCAGGCGGCCCGTCGCCGGGTCGACCTCGCGCTGCGTGGCCGCCGGCAGGTCGCTGTATTCGATGACCACCAGCCGCCCGCGCTGCCGGCAAAAATGGCCCAGCTTCTCCTCGGGATAGGCCTTCGGCACCATCTTGGCGGACATGTCCGCGCCGTGCAGCCGGTGCCAGCCGATGAACGCGGGGTCGACGCAACGCACCAGCGGATTGTCGACCTGGAAATAGCTGAGCGTGTCCACCCCCTCGCTCTGCATGAGATCGAGGGCGCCGCTGCGCTGGAGCGCGCGCAGCGAGCCGCCATGGCCGTCGGGGCTCATCGCGATCCCGCCCCGGGTCTCGAGCAGGATGCGCCCGGCGAAATCCACCGCCGGCAGCCGGCCCTGCCGGAAAAAATGCACGCGCGCCCGGTCGAGCCCGAAGCACCGGTGTGCGGCGAAGAACGCCTCGGTCGCCGCGTGGTTGGCGTGGCTGGTCATGATGAACCAGTGCAGCGGCCGGCCGTGGCGGCGGCCCGCCGCGGCGATCTTCTCGGCGAAGACCTGGAAGAGCGGCTTCCGTTTCACCGGCGTGACGGGAAAAGTGCCCTTCGGCCCGTCGTAGCCGAGGCGCGTGCCCTGCCCGCCCGCGACCGTGAACGCCGCCACGCGTCCGGCGCGCAACGCCTCCTCGCCCGCGGCCCGCGCCCGCGCCCAGGCCGTCGCGTCGCCGCCGTTCTCCGGCAGCGGCACGTACGGCGCCGGCTCGAGGTCCGTGAGGTCGACCGCCGGGGCGGAGCCCGGGCCCAGCAGGGTGCGCGCGAGCCGCGTGATCTCCGCCAGATCGATTTCCCCGGCCTGTTCCAGCAGGGCGCGGCGCTCGCCTTCATCCAGCTGCGCCCAGAAGGCGAAGACCTGTTCCTGCCCGGCCTGCGCGAACTTCTCCCGGAGCGACGGCGATGGCGCATCGACACTCATGCGGGCGACCAGACAACGACGGCCTTCCGCCGACGCAACGCTATTTCCGGCGCGATCGCCGGTCAGTTCTCCTGAATTGAGCGACAACTGCAGGTCGGGGTTTCTTGTCACGCCGACCTGTCCGCCATAGCTTCAGCGACGGCGGAAGCCGTGCGCGAAGGCGGAATCCCCGACAGAGGGACGTCGACGGCTTCGGTGTCGGGCGTTCCGCCGTCGCCAAGGCTATGGCGGACAGGAAAGCCCGACCTGCACAAACTGACCCGCTGCTTCCACCCCGGTCGGCGAATCGGAGAATCAGTCCGTCCGGTCCGGCACCGCGTCGAAGCGGAAGATCAACTCGTCGGGCCGGGCGTAGTGCAGCTGGCGGCGGATGACTTTCTCGACGTAGGCCGGGTCGGTCCGCAGCCGGTCGAGCACCCGCTGCTGGTCCTTCAGCCGCTGCTGGGCCTGGGCCAGCCGCTGCTGGCTCTCCGCTTCAATCCGCGAAAGCTCGGCGTACTCCTGGTAGGTGCGGAAGAAGAACATCCCTGAAAGCGCCCCCACGATCACAAACAACCCGGCAAAAACCCAGAGGATGAGTCGGCGCGCGATCACGGTAAGACGAGGTCCGGATAAGGACTTTCCCGCCCGCCCCGCAATCCTATTCCGCCGGCTGGTAGTGGGTCCGTTTTCCTGGATGGAGCGGCGGAGGTAGGGCGCGGTCGCTTCGGCTCGCCGAAGCTTTGGCAAAGGCGGCCGAACCGCGCCGGGGTCGGAGAGCGGCGGCATTCGGGTCGGCGCGCCGTAGCCTTGGCGTAGGCGGGCGATGCCGCCCTGCAACCACGGGCCATTGGAATGTTGTAGGGCGGAGTTTGTCCCCGACAGCGGGAAATCGACGGCTTCAGTATCGGGCACGAAGCCCGACCTGCACAAACTGTCCACTACCCATCGACTCAGCCGTCGGCCCGATTTGTGGCGATCGCCGGCATTGCGGTTGTAGTCGCCGCCGGTCGCCGACCCCGGGCCACCGGCCTTACCGCGGCCGGCCAACGCGGCCGAATGGCTTGTTTTGCGAGGCAGGTGATCCGCGAATTTCTGGCGGTGGCGGCGTTTGGGAAGCATCGGTAAATCTTGCCGCTCCGCAGGTTGTCCGCTTGCCTCCCCCGGCAGAGTTGGTGAATAATGGGCTCCGTTCGCCGTTCCCCAACCCTGCCCTCACCATGTATCAGAGTTACTACGGTCTGTCGGAGATGCCGTTCAACATCACGCCAGACCCGAAGTTTCTCTACCTGAGCCCCACGCACCAGGAGGCGCTGCAGCATCTGAAATACGGCGTGCAGGAGAAGAAGGGGTTCATCCTGCTGATCGGCGAGGTCGGCTGCGGCAAGACCACGCTCTGCCGGCGCTTCCTCAACGAACTCGACCCCGCGCACTACGACACGGCGCTCATCCTCAATTCCCGCATCACCGAGATCGAAATGCTCCGCGCCATCCTCACCGAGCTGGGCGAGACTCACCTGGCCCAAGGGGGCCACGACCTGGCGGCGCAGATCAACCGCGTGCTGCTGCACCGCATCGAGGCCGGGCGCGACATCGTGCTCATCATCGACGAGGCCCAGAACCTGTCTTTCAAGGTGCTCGAGCAGATCCGGCTGTTGTCCAACCTCGAGACCGACAAGCAGAAGCTCCTGCAGATCGTGCTCATCGGCCAGCCCGAGCTGAAGAACCTGCTCGAGCAGGACCGTCTGCGGCAGCTCCGGCAGCGCATCCTGGTGCACTCCGAGCTGCGCCCGCTCACGCTGCATGACACCATGCATTACGTGCGGCACCGGCTGACGCTCGCCGGCGCCAGCGGCCGGCCCTTTTTCACCACCGCGGCGATGCGGACCATCCACCGCGCCAGCAAGGGCATTCCGCGGCTGATCAACAATCTCTGCGACAAGGCCCTGCTGTCCGCCTTTGTCCGCGACTCCGACGAGGTCAACTATTGGGACGTCCGCCGCGCCATCAAGGAGGTGCCGAGCCTGGGCTGATTGAGGGGTTGCAGACCCCGCGTCCCTCCGCCAAGACTCGCAGCCGCCCGCCGCGCACCACCGCATGAGCCTCATCAACGACGCCCTGAAGAAGGCCCAGAAGCTGCAGAGCCAGCAGCAAGGGGCGCCGCCGTCTCCGTCCAGCCAGTCCCCGGTCGCGCCGGTGGCCGCGCCCGTCATCGCCAAACGCCGCAAGCCCATCGGGTTTGAAGCCATGCTCCTCGGCGTGATGACGGTGGTGGTCGTGCTGGTCGGCGGCGCGGTCATTCTCGCACTGGTGCTGAAAAAGGAGGAAAAGCCGGCGGTGGTCGCCGCCGCCCGGCCCACTCCGCCTCCGGCCACCGCGACCACCGCGGCCCCGGCCAACCCCGTCACCGTGGCAAGTGCGACCCCGGCCCCGGCGGCCCAGACTCCCCCCGCTGAACCCGCGACGACCGCGCCGGCCACACCCGTGACGACGCCACCAGCTGCGGCCGTGCCCGCGCCCGCAAGTATGACGGTCACCGTTCCGGCCGCGGCTCAGACCGCGCCCGCCCATCCCACGGCCGTCACCCCGGCGCCCGCCACTCCAGCGCCGATGCCCGCGGCGACCAAGC
>CAZAFS010000285.1:0-4886 GCA_964484165.1 uncultured Opitutaceae bacterium
GAATCTTTACAGGAGGCAACGAAGAGAACGGAGAGGACCCTCGTCATCTCCCGCTCTGTTCCCTCCGTTACCTCCTGTAAAATACCGAAACAACCGCCGCGCCTCACTTCGCGGCGAAGATCTCCCCGAAGAACTGCTGCATGAGCTGCCACGAGCGGCGCGCCGCCGGCTCGTTGTAGGCGATCCCCTGCAAGCCCGTCGCCGCCGCGATCGCATCGGCCGCCGGATTGGTGAAGGCATGCTTCGCGCCGGAGTAGGAGATGAACTGGTAGTCGAACCTGCCGGCATCGAGCGATTGCTTGAAGGCGGCGATGGCCTCCGGCGCGGTGAACGGGTCGAGCGCCCCGTGGCAGATCAGGAACCGGGCCTGGTTCCTGGCCGCCGCCTCCGGCGACGCCGGCACCAGGCTGCCGTGGAAGCTGACGATTCCGACCAGCGGGGCGCCGCTGTACGCGAGGACCTGGCAGACCGCGCCGCCGAAGCAGAAGCCGATCGCCGCGACTTTCTTTTCGTCCACCAGCCCGGTCTTGAGCAACTGGTCGAGGGCGGCCTGCGCTCGCTCGGCCATGAGCGGCTTGCCGTAGAACTGACCCGAGAGCTCGCCGGCTTTTTTCGGATCCGTGGTGACGACCCCGGCGCCATACATGTCCACCGCGAGTGCCACATAACCGAGCTGCGCCAGCTGCCGGGCGCGGTCCTTCGCATAGTCGTTGAGTCCCCACCATTCGGGCACCACGAGCACGCCGGGACGGGGCGCCGTCGTCTGGTCATCGTAGGCCAGATAGCTCACCAGTTTCACGCCGCCCTGTTCGTAGGCGACGGATTTGGTGACGAGGGCGGCCCGGGCGCAAAGGGCGACCGCCAAAAAGGCGAAGAGCAGGGCTGGAGTTTTCATGATACGCGGAAACATGCCCAAGACCGGCACCCGGTCAAACGGCGCGGCGGGCGTCTTGAGGTCAAGCCGCGCCACCGGCGAAGCCGTCTGAATCCTCACAGAAGGCAACGAAGGGAACGAAGAGTTCCCTTCCCCGCCTGATCCTTTGCTGTCTCCGCGACCTCCTGTGAATTTCCGGGCCGGTTTCCTTGGCGGCTGGGCGCTTTGGCGTGAGGTTCAATCCCGTCGACCGCGGATGTCCTTTTCACCACGGATCACACGGATCGCCACTGATCCTTTTTTCACAGGAGCACGCAAAGGAAGCAGAGGTCATCGGCTTGGTTACCTTTGCTATATGCAACATCATTAATGTCTGCATTTCTTGGAGGGCCCGGCTCCGCCCGGGCCGATCGGCCGACGCGGAGGTCGGCCCTCCAAGGTCGCCGCCAACTCATGACGTCGTGAATAGCTTCTGTGAGAACTGATCCGTGGTCCGATCTCTGAAATCTCTTCTCACAGAAGCACGCCGAGAGAGCAGAGACGCATTCTCTCTGCTGCCTTTGCCACCTCCTGTGAATTTCCGGGCCGGTTTCCTTGTCGCCTGGGCGGGAGGCTCTTCCCGCCGGCCAGTTGCGCTTATCCGGCCCCGCAGCCGGCCTGATAGCGCTCCGACCGCCTGACAAGCATGCTTGACATCTGACAAGGATGCTTTACACCGTCATTCCAGCAAATGCGTCGGGCAGCCGCCCTTCCGGGCGGCGACCGATGCCAGATTCCACCTCCTCCCATGAATACTCCCCTTGCCTCCGAATCAACCTGCGGTCTCGGGCCGCGCGCCTGGCTGCCGCCCCTCTGGTGGGGCCTCGGCGCGGGTCTCACCGCGGCCGCGGCCACCGTCCTTTTCGTCCTGCTCAAACTGCCGCTGCCGGTGCGCATGGCGCTGGTGATCCTGCCGTTGATCCCGAGCGTCGGGTACATTTTCTGCGTCGTGCGCATGCTGCGCCGGGTGGACGAACTTCAGCGGCGCATCCAGCTCGAGGCGATCGGCTTCGCGTTTGCCGCGACCGTGATCGTGGCGATGGCGGTCGATCTGCTGGAGCAGGCGAAGATCGTCCCCGCCATCCACTGGGGCTGGACCGGCCTGTGGACCGCCATGGCCCTGCTCTGGGCCGCGGGCAACGTCATGGCCAACCGGCGTTACCGATGAAAAACAAACTGCGCGAACTGCGCGCGGCGCGCGAGTGGTCGCAGGGCGATCTGGCCGACAAGCTCGGCGTGTCGCGCCAGACGGTCAACGCGATCGAGACCGAAAAATACGACCCGAGCCTGCCGCTCGCCTTCAAGATCGCGCGCCTGTTCAAGCGCGCGATCGAGGAGATCTTCGCCGCCGACGGCGGATAAGCGCCAAGCGGCAAGGGCACAGCGGTAAGCGCCAAGCGGCCGGCAACGACGGGAAGCGAACCGCTTCTTGAACCACTGATGCGCACTGACCCCGCCGCTGCGGCGGGGCTGATCGGCGCTGATCTTTCTTTGCAGAAGGCCGCAACGAGCGCGGAGCGCTCAGCAACGGCAGATCGAATCAGGGTGCATCAGTGGTGAAGACCTCCGGGCCGAGGATGCGCTTTGGGATTGTCGGAATCGCGGGGCCGGGATGAGTTGCCTTGTGGCCAATACCCTGACCGCCGTGCTCCGCTGGCTCCTGCTGCTCGTCGCCCTGCTCCTGGCGCTGGCCGGACTGTTCACGGCGGTCATGGCCCCGGACTGGATCAACTGGCAACTCCGCCTGCTGATCTCCGGCCTGGAGGGCGAGCGCGGCTACCGGCTCGGGTGGCTCCCACCGGCCATCGCCCTCGTGGCCTGGCTCCTGCGCCGCCGCCAGCCGGTCGTCACCGCCGCCACGCTCGCCTGCTGTCTGGCCGCGTTCGCGCTCGTGCTCAAGCCCGTGGCGCAGGCGTGGTGGATCGGACGGTCCCTGCCGGCGCGGCTCGCGGCGGCGTTCGGACCCGCGACGCCGGACCGCGCGCCCTTTTCCCTGGCGACGCTCTACGCGGCCCTGCCGGACCCGGTGCCGGGCGAGGATATGAGCTACAGCGGACGGCTCCGGCTCGACTTCTACCGGGCGGTGGGGCGCTCCCCGGCCCCGTGCGTCATCTTCCTGCACGGCGGCGGCTGGTTCGGCAGCGGCTACCACGACAATCGCCCGTTCACCATGTGGCTGGTGCGGCAGGGCTACGCGGTCGCGACCATCGCCTACCGCGGGTTGCCCCAGTCCCGCTGGCCGGCGCCGCGCGAGGACGTGCTCGCCGCCATCGCCTTCCTGCGGGCGCACGCGGCCGAGTTCGGAATCGATCCCGACCGGATTGTCCTGCTGGGCCGCTCGGCCGGCGCACAGCTCGCCGCGGCGACAGCCTATGCGGCGCACGACCCTGGCATCCGCGGCGTCATCGCCTTCTATGGGCCGACGGACCTCCGGTCGCTGTGGAACGTCAAGGGGACGACGTTCCGGTTGCAGGGTCTGACGGGGCGACAGGTCCTCGAAACCTTTCTCGGCGGCACGCCCGCGACCGCCCCCGCGGCTTATGACAGCGCGAGCAGCCTCATGCTCGCCGGCCCGGACAGCCCGCCCACCCTGCTGATCCACGGCCGCCTGGATTCGACGGTGCCGGTGAGCCAAAGCGAGCGGCTGGCGGCAAAGCTCACCGCGGCGGGCCGGCCGAACGCGCAGGTGACGATTCCCTGGGCCTCGCATGCCTTCGACACGGTCAATTTCGACGGCCCGGGGGCGCAGCTCTCGACCTATTCCATCGCGTGGTTCCTCGCGGCCGTCACCCGCTGAGGACGGCGGACGTCATTTTCACTACTGATCACACGGATCGGCGCTGATCTTTTTTTGCAGAAGGCCGCAAAGGGCGGAGGTCAGGGGTCATGGGTCAGAGTTTCAACCCTGAACTCAGAACCCTGAACCGCGCGACGGCGCGCCGGGCCGGATCGCGGTATAAGGCTGCCGACTAAATCAGCCGGAACGGGGGAGCATTATTGACCACGGAAAATGTCGCTGGTTTACCGGCAGCGTTCCCCAATCAACCCCAACCCCCAACGCACTAGATCCCTCATGAAATCCAGATCGTTCCTGATCGCCGCGATATTGCTCGCCTTTTCGCTGCTCGCCTCGGTCGCCCACGCGACCGTTCTGCGGGTGATCATGGTCCAGACCGACGACCCGGCCGCCTACGTGAAACAAATCGAACAAGGACAGGCGCTGCTCAAGAAGATGGGCTCGACGACCACCATCCGCGTCTGGCAGGCGCGCTACGCCGGCAGCAACGCGGGCGCCGTCGTGGTCTCCATCGAATATCCCGACTGGGTGGCGTTTGCGACCGAGGGCCAGAAGCTCGCGGCCGACGCGGAGTACCAGACGTGGCTCAAGGGACTGAGCAAGGTCCGCAAAATCGTCTCGGACAGCCTGTACGAAGAACTGACGCCGTAGCCGGAAACGGATTCCGGCGACCCCGCGCCAAACCTTGACAGAAGGCCGCGAAGGAAGCGAAGAGCTCTGCCCGACTTTCACCCGGTTGCCTTCGTTACCTTCTGTGCAACGCCGGGAGGCCCTTGGCGTCTTGGCGTGAGTTGCTTCGGCTTCGGCGCGCCCGGCGGCTTGCCCGTCGAAGCCTTGGCGAAGTCGGGTCGCGCCCTACCCGCGGCTTGAGGTCCAGCCGCGCCACCGGCGAAGCCGGCCAATCCTGCACAGAAGGGCGCAAAGGGAGCGAAGAATTCCAGCGGTCGCTTCGCTGTCTTCGCTACCTTCTGTAGAATGCCGGGATGGCTTCGGCGCGCCCGGCCCTTCGACTTGGCTCAGGGCCGGCGGTCGCGCCCTACCCGCTCCCCTTCCTCTGCGGCCTCCGCGGCCTCCTGTTGAAATGCCGATTCTATTTGCCTGGCGGCTTCGCACCCTGCCGTGAGGAAAAAATAGAATCAGCGGGCGGCGCGCGTCGCGCCAACCCGCTGTTGTCCT